>CAJNDC010000006.1:0-137940 GCA_905221415.1 bacterium | reverse complement strand
ATCTTATCAAGCAGATCATCCTCGCGCCAACTCTTGCTGTCGACCATCGTTTGGTAGTCTTCTGGTAATTTCTTGATGGCTTGAGAGAAGGTTTCTGCATAGAGTTGTCCCCCTTTGCTCAAGGGCAGTAGGACACTTGCAAAAAAACTTCTAGCCGAATCATAAGCATCGCCCTTTAGACTCTCTGTATCCTCTGAAAACTTTTGAATGGCTGATTGCAAGTCTTGATAAGCCTCCACCTGAGATTGACACATGGTCGCTATACTCGAACTTTGAAGTTGTGATTGTTCCAAGTACATATCAATGCCCATGACGTGTCTCCTCCTCTCTTTCTAGTTCTTTGCGTCTTTCATAGTAAACCGCATCCAAGTCTCCCTCTAACCGGAATTTTTCTTTTTTCAAATCATCCATGTGGTAGGTGAGGTCCTCAAGGATTTGGTTTTTGAGTTGATTTCTTTGCAGGAGCGTTTCTTCCAACTGTCCTGCATATCGGCTCTGATAGGCTGCCTCCCACAAATCACTTTGATAACGGTGGCTGGCTCTATCATATCCTTCAAAGGTTTCTATCAGTTCTTTGGTGCGGTAGTTCTCTTTCCCATTGTCTTCTAGCTGGTACAAGAGTTCTCGCTCTCTTTTCTTCAACTCATCTAACTTGCTCATGTATGACTCCCAAAACCATTGGCCGCAGCCTTATCTAGCGCTTCAAAATCACTCGCCACAGAGTGCAGTCGTTCGGAAGTTAGGGTGACAGCGGCGGTAATCTGACTAGCTAGATTTTGATCCTTTGTCAGACATTGATGAGCCTTGTTATTCCCTTGAAGGGTCGTTAAGTCATCCTGACTAGCCGCAGCGATCGCTGTTAACGATTGACAAGCATTTTTAAGCTGACTCGCATATGTTTGCGCAAGATTTAGATCACTTTTAACTGTTGACATGACTGTTTTATCCTTTTTCTCAATCCCTAGTGATAGGTTCACTCCATTTAGCTATATAGGCCTATTATACCATGTTTTGAATACAAGCCCTAATTTATACTATATTTAGATAATAGAATAATCTTATAGCGAAAAAGCTACCCATTTAGAGTAGCTTCATTATCAAGATATGCTTAATCGAACACAACTTAAGCACTTGATAAAAACAAAAAATCTCCCCGAAGGGAGATGATCTGGTTTATTTTACCTTACAGTGCTAGGAACCGTAACCGAAGATAATACTTTAGTATATCGAGGTAGGGTGACAAAAGTAAAAAAGCTCTCTGAATATCAGAGAGCTCAAGTCTTGCTGGATAAAACGTTTATAGACTAGGCGACGAGGCGAAGATTGTACTAATGGTACATCGAGCTGAAGCCAACGAAGTATAGAAACGTTTTAGACGCAAGATTAGCGACGAAGTCCAAGAGAGTTGATTAACTCACGGTAACGGTTAACGTCGTTTTTACGCAAGTATGCAAGCAAGTTACGACGGCGACCGATTTTTTTCATCAATCCACGGTAAGTAGCGTGGTCTTTTTTGTGTTGTTTGATGTGTTCGTTAAGGTGGTTGATTTCCCAAGTAAGGACAGCAACTTGAATCTCTACTGAACCTGTATCACCTTCGTGACGTGCATATTGTGCGATGATTTCATTTTTTTTCTCTTTTGAGATTGCCATGATGTTTCTCCTTTTTATTTGGCTTCATCCGAGTGACAGGTTGGCATGCCTGCAACCAAGAAGAAGTTATTTGTCTTTACGACAGTTCTTATTCTACCAAGAAGCAGGGACTTTGTCAACTAATTTACTGTTTACAACAGTGAATTACTCTACTGATTTCAGGGCTTCAAGCATATCCACTTTTCTTAAGTGGTGATTGACAAAGACGCCCAGTAAAGCCAAAATCACAGTCACTGCTACGATTGGAAGAGCATAGACTTCCCAGCTGACTTGTGGATAAAAGAGTATGGTGGCAGGTGAAATCATTTGAATCAAAAATTGATGTAAATAGTGGCCAGCTACCAAACCGAGAACAATCCCCACAAGGGACAGCACCATAGTCTCACGGTAGATATAGAGGGTCACTTCTTTATTGTGGAAACCAAGAACCTTAATAGTGGAAAGTTCACGGATACGTTCTGCGACATTGATGTTAGTGAGATTGTAAAGAATGACAATGGCTAGTAAAACGGAAACAAGGACAAGGATGGCCATGGTTTTATTGAGCGAACTAGCCACGGATTCAAAGAGATGGATGGCCGTCGCATTTTGGACGACCCCAGAAACAGCTGCTTTTTCCATAAAGATAGCAGCTTCTTTCTCCGTATTGGAAGGTGTTGGATCTTTTAATTTTACTAGGTAGGTATTGTCTTGTGGACTGGTACCGTAGACTTGTTCGTATGTCGCTCGGTTGAGATAAACAAAGTGTCCAACATAGTTTTCAGAAATAGCTGCGACCTTGATTTCCTTCCCATCAAGCTCCAGCTCGTCCCCAACCTTAACATTTACTAGTTGAGCTAGTTTTTGATTCACGACGGCTCCATCAGTGACCGGCACCTCTTGCCCATTTTCCTCTAATGCGATAAAAGGCTTGAAGTCTTCTCTGCTTGTGACCATTATGGTAATAGTCTGAAGTCCTGCTTTTCCTTTAAAATCTTTTTCAATGGATTTAGAGTAAATCTTTTGATAAGCATGGATCGATTCAGCTTGCAAGGCACTTTCTAAATCTGCTTTTTCTTGCTCCGTTGCACTGCTCTTTTCTGCTACAATCATCTGGTATTGCTGGATTTGTTCAAATTGACGATCGACAACTCCTCCCACAGAAGACTGAATGCCAAGACCTGCAAATAGGAGAGCAACCGAACCCGCAACTCCAAAAATGGTCATCAACATCCGTTGCTTATAACGGAAAATATTTCGCGCCGTAACCTTATGAGTGAAGCTCAGACGACTCCAAATAAAGCTCAGTCGTTCCAGCAAAATCTTTGATCCCTTAACGGGAGGTTTGGGAAGTAAGAGTTGGGCTGCTTCATCGTGTAATTCCCTCCGCGCTACCAGATAAGCCGGCAAAACGCTGGATACCCAACTTAAAGCTAGGGCAATAAGACTATAAGACCAATAGAAATACTCGTGACTTTTTCCAACAACCATCCCAGCTGTTATAACATCCGAAATCACGCCTGCAAGGAGATAATGTCCTAGAAGTGTTCCTATAATGGTTCCCACAGTTCCTGCAAGAAAACCATAGAGGACAAACTTGGCAACTATATCTTGATTCCGGTAACCTAGGGCCTTGAAAATACCAGCATTGGTACGCTCTTCATCCACAAAGCGAGTCATCGTTGTAAAGGTCACCATTGCAGCGACCATATAAAGCACCACTGGAAAGATATTTCCGACTGAACGAATGCTTGACGATGCATTGCTGTACATGAGGTATCCTTGACCACCTGGCATGGTTTGGCGATTGTATACGTGGTATTTCGGCTCTGCCAGTTCATCAAACTCTTTCTGACGCTGTTCTAGCTTCTCTTTTTCCTTAGATAGATCACTCTCTGTCTGAGCCAGTTTTTCTTTTTTTGTCGCTAGTTCTTCCTTAGCTTTTGTCAGCTGTCCCTTGGCTTGACTCTTTTGTGGTTCTGGTAAAGCGGTCGCTTGTTCTTCTTGCATTTTCAAGCGACTTTCAGCCTGCTCTAACTGACTCTTGCCATTTTGAAGGTTGCTTTCAGCAGTTTGGAGCTGTTCTTTGCCTTCTTCCAGGCTCTTTTGCCCATTTGATTTGATAGTTGCCAATCTTTTTTGACCATTATCGGCAAGTAAGTCTTGCAACTCTTCCTGATGTTGGGTTCGTTTGGTCTTATAGTCTGATGAAAAAGCATCCAGATTTTTTAAATCATCATAGCGCACACGCGCAATACTGTAGACTTCTGTATCAAACTGACTGGGTAAAATAACTCCATAACCTGCCAAGCTTCCATTTCCACTACTAGCACTCCCTAAATCTTTTTTAGAAAGGATCTCACCCGACTGAACAAATCCAGTAATTGTGAAAGTTTGGGATTTTAGGACGGACTTTTCTCCTTTCTTAGTAAAGGTAATGGTCTCTCCAATCTGATAGCGGTCTTTCCAGAAGTCGGCTAGGGCAATTTCCTCATCTGCCTCTGGCAGTCGCCCTTCTGTCACTTGGAAGGTTGAAATCCCCTCTGGTTTGGAATAAAGTCGAACCGCCTCTTCACTATTTTCAACGGTTAGGTCTGCCATATAACCAAACTCAACACTTGCTCCTTGAAGGGCCTTTAATTTGTCTTGGTCTTCTTTGTCCAAGCCATAATCAGCTATCACTGCCAGATCTAGGGTATTGGCTTTACGGAGATAATCCCCTGCCGTACGTTCCATATTTGGACTGGCCACTTTGAGACCAACAAGGGCTAAAGAACCCAGCATCATCAAGGTCAGGATAGAAACAAAGCGTCCCTTTGAAGCCGTCACTGACTGAAATAGGTCTTTCCGATACGTTTTTTTCATGCTAATACTCCAACGTATCAATATCCTGTGGATGTCCATTAATCGTCACACTCTTAACCGTGGCATCGCGCATGTGAATCACGCGATCTGCAATAGGAACGAGCGCTCCATTGTGGGTCACGATAATCACTGTTGCTCCTTTTTGACGAGACATGTCTTGGAGAATCTTCAAGACTTGCTTCCCCGTCTGATAATCCAAGGCACCCGTCGGTTCATCACAGAGGAGAATTTTAGGATTTTTGGCTACAGCGCGTGCAATTGAGACTCGCTGTTGCTCCCCTCCAGAAAGCTGGGCTGGAAAGTTATTGAGCCGATGATCTAGCCCCACATCTTTGAGCACCTGCTCTGGATTCAAGGCATCCGCTACGATTTCTGAGGCCAACTCCACGTTTTCCTTGGCTGTCAGATTGGATACCAGATTGTAAAATTGAAAAACAAAGCCCACATCATCACGACGATAGTTTGTTCGTTGGTGCGAACTATAGTTGGCGATATTCGCACCATCGATCCAAATCTCCCCCTCATCATTGGTATCCATACCTCCTAGGAGATTGAGAACCGTTGACTTTCCAGCACCAGAAGCACCAAGGATAATAACCAGCTCCCCCTTTTCAATTTCAAAATTCACATCACGATTAGCCACAATCTCCGTATCCCCAACCTGATAACGCTTGTAGCTGTGTTTCATTTCAATATAAGCCATTGTCCTTCTCTCTTTCTTACAATTAAGTCACTCTTTACTATCATTATAACGCTTTTTCAACTAGTTGGAAACTAGAAGCAAAAACAAAAAAAGCCCCATAAGACCTATAATGAAAAAGTGACCAAACCCTCATTAGAAAGAATCTTATGGAACAATTAAATTTTATCACAAACATACTCGGAATTAAAGACAAGAACATCATAATCTTGGATTATCTGGATGCTGGAACACATAAAGAAATCATCGCTAAGCTAGATTATCCTGCTCCTAAGTATCTCGATTGTCAAGGACAAATGGCTAAATATGACTTCCAAAAAGAATCTAAAATTCCCTATCTAGAGTGTGCGGGATACAAAACTTTTATTCGATTGAGAAAACGCCGTTTTCGTTGTAAAGTATGCGGAAAAATAGCTGTCGCAGAGACTTCCTTAGTCAAAAAGAACTACCAAATCTCAACGATCGTCAACCAGAAAATCACTCAAAAATTAATCGAGAAAGTCCCTATGACTGCTATCGCCGAAAGTTTATCGGTCTCTACTTCGACAGTCATCCGTAAATTGAAAGAGTTCGAGGTCAAGTCTGATCTTAACCACCTTCCAGAACACATGAGCTGGGATGAGTACAGCTTCAAGAAAGGTAAGATGAGCTTTATTGCACAGGACTACGATAATGGACGGACTCAAGCAACTATTCGCAATCATTTCCTTCGTTATTCTAGACAGGTGAGAAGTCGTGTGAAAGTCATTACCATGGACATGTTTAGTCCCTACTACGATATTGCCAGAAAACTATTTCCTTCTGCTAAAATCGTCCTCGACCGCTTTCACATTGTCCAGCATCTCAGTCGAGCTATGAACCACCTTCGCATCCAAATCATGAATCAGTTTGATCGGAGATCGCACGAATATAAAGCACTAAAACGTTACTGGAAACTCATTCAACAGGATAGTCGTAAACTCAGTGATAAACGTTTTTATCGACCAACTTTTCGGTCACACTTGACCAATAAAGAGATTCTAGAAAAGCTACTTTTATACTCTCAAGAACTTAGACACCACTATGAACTCTATCAACTATTACTGTTTCATTTCCAAGAGAAACAAACAGTCCATTTCTTTGATCTTATTGAAGAAACAATTTCTTCTGTAAATTCTATTTTTCAAACTGTTTTTAAGACCTTTTTGAAAGATAAGGACAAGATCATGAACGCACTAGAGCCTCCATACTCAAACGCAAAACTAGAGGCTACTAATAACCTCATCAAAGTCATCAAGCGAAATGCCTTTGGATTTCGGAACTTTGACAACTTTAAAACTAGAATTCTCATTGCTTTGAACATCAAAAAAGAGAAGACCAATTTGGTCCTCTCCAGGGTGTAACTTTTCATCATCCCACTACAGTTGACAAAGAGCCCACTGTTTATTTGCTGATCATTAATTGTATAACAATTACGATAGTTCTTTACTTTTTTCATGTTTTTCACTATAAATGAGATTAAATAAATCTCTTTTTAAGCTGTCTAACTGCTAAGGTATAGAAGACAAAAATATAAGCACTATTGACAACTAAGAAAAGGATAAATTCAGATAAGGTAAAAGGGACTAAGGAACGAGCTCGATCACCAACAGCAATCTGAGCATAAGGGAAAATTCTAAAAAGACCTTGTCCAATAAAGAGGGTCATAAGCCCTGCTATAGCCAAAATAGCTGATATAAGAATAGGCACTGCGAAATTTTTTAAGCGAATACTAAGAAAAATTTGAATGGTGACAATAGTAATGGTTGCTATCCAACCTGTGATAGACCAAAGCAAAAAGTCCAGTAGATAATTTGTAAAAGGTACCTTCAAAACCAAAGCGCTGATAATATAAAAGAGAAGAACTATCAGTTGACTAATAGCCATGACTAGTGATAAGCTGGTGATTTTTGATAAAATGATACGATTGGCTTTAACCGGAATACTTAATAAGCGTTGCCAGTTTTTATTACTTTCCTCGAATTGACAACTGATGGAACAGATAATCCCGATCAGAATAGGAGTAAATATCTGCGAGGAATAGAAAACTGTTTGTCCCCAAAGGACGCGAGCTTGTGTACCATCTAGGAGCACCTTTTGATTGAGAGCGTAAATCATTGCTCCCAATAAGGACCCAACAAGGTTAAAGAAGATTAGCGTTATCGGAATAGCACTTTTTTTTATTTTTTTAAATTCAAAAGTAATCATAATAGATCCGCCTTTCCAATGAGTTTCTTACTGACAAAGATGCTTAAAAAAATGATAAGCAATAATGTGACTAATTTAAAGGGATAAGCATTATCATATTGAAAAAGATAAGTGTTAGTTCCAGCCACCCGTTTAGCGATTCCCATCATAGAGAAATATTGCCAAGGAATGAAAATACGAATAGGAAATGGTAACGCGCCGATACCTACAAATGACAGGAAGGAACCAATTAAGCCTGTTACCACTGTCACACTTGGCTTTGGATAGATAAAAGCTAAGCAAAGATGTAAACAAGACAGAAAGAGACAAACCAAAAAAGTTGTGAACAAAAAGAGACTCAATGAAACGGGTGTCACACTGACCTGCATGCCTTGAATAATAAATTTCAGAAAAATCGTTTGAATCAAACTGACAACAAAGGCAAAAATAGCCATCACAGTCAATTTAGCTTTAAAAAGTTGCCAAGGACTTTCGTTACTAGTTTGCAAGAGTTTAAAAGTTTTGCCTAGATGTTCCAATTCCAGTAGTCTAGACGCTAAAACTGCAATGAAAAGTGGCAAAATAACATCATTCAAGTAAGTCATGGTATAAATGGCATTATAGGCCTCATGCGTTTTAGGTAATTCATATTTGATAACAACGCCACTCCAAATTAGGCCCACTGCTACAATAGCAATCAAAGATAGCAAGAAAGAACGTCTTTTTAATTTGATAAATTCTAATTGTAAATTTAGCATTACAAAACACTTCCTTCCCGTCCTGTCATATCAAGGAAAACATCTTCCAGCGATCGACGAATCATACGAACTTGATAAATATCAACATCATTTTCAACTAAGAGTCGAATAGCAGTGGCTATATTAACTTTATTGTTATCGTTGATAATCAATTTTTTGTCATCATCCAAATTAAAACCATTGAACATTAGTATTCTTTTAGCAGTTACATCATCACTGGTCTCAAACAGATATTTTTCATCTTCTTCAAGGTCAGATAGGTGGCCTTCAAAAAGTAATTGACCATGATTGACAATACCAACAGTTGTAGCCATCTGTTCAATTTCTGAAAGAATATGGCTAGAAACGATGATAGTCATATCATATTTTTGTGGCAAGGACTTGATGAGCTCACGAATTTCTTGAATACCGGCAGGGTCTAAACCATTAGTTGGCTCATCCAAAATCAGTAATTTAGGAAATTTAACAATGGCTAGTGCAATTCCTAGACGTTGTTTCATGCCTAGTGAATAGTTTTTAACTAGCTTGTCTTTTTGATCGAAAAGTTTGACAATCTTTAAAACTTCATCAATATTTCTTTTTGGTAATTTAAGCAATTTTTGGATAATTTCAAGATTTTCATAGCCGGTCAAATTAGCATAGTAAGAGGGCTCTTCAATGAGGGAACCTACATTTGAGAGGAGTGATATTTGATTGCTATTAAAGGTTTTTCCAAAGAGCTTAATGGAACCGTGGCTTGGTTGCAACAATCCTAAAAGCATTTTCATAGCAGTACTCTTACCAGCACCATTTGGTCCCAAAAAACCATAAATTTCATTTTTTCTAATATGAATAGAGAGCTGATTAACGGCTACTTCACCTGAAAAATCCTTACTTAATTGGTTGGTTTCAACGATATAATTGTTCATTTGTTTTCTCCTTTAAAAATCTTAGAGTGATGTTATATCCTTTCGCTATTTTCATTATAATGAACCTCCTTTATTTTAACCTGTTCATTACCTTAATTCTTCCTTAATTTTTACTTTAAAGTCCTTGACCAAGGAAGCAATGTGTTATACTAGTCTTGTTGAGGTAATAGTATGAATTATAAAGAAAAGAAGATCTTAATTTTAGACGATAACCCAGAAATTTTAGAAATAGTGCAAGAATCATTGAGCATTGCTGGGTTTAGCAATCTAACAAGTGTACAATCACAAAAAGAAGCTTTGGAGCAATTTGAAGAAAAATCTTTTGATTTAGTTATTTTAGACATTATGCTGCCTGAAGGATCAGGATTTGAAGTTTTAAAGGGCATCCGTAAGACTTCAATGGTTCCTGTTTTGTTTTTGTCGGCAATCTCCGATATAGAAAAACAATATCAGGGCTTTGAGCTAGGGGCAGATGACTATATTATCAAGCCTTTCCGTCCAAGAGATTTGGAGTTGCGTATTCTTTCCATCTTAAAAAGAGCCTATCCCGAAAAGGAAGATACCCTTGTTTTGCCTGCTTGCCAGGTGCATTTTAGCCAAGCCTTGATTACCAAAGGAAAACTAGAGATTCAGCTGACAGCTAAGGAATACAGTATTCTTAAGGTCTTATATGATAATAAGAATCGCATTGTTACTTTTGACCAACTCTTAGAAAAAGTCTGGGGATTACAATACCAAGGCTATGATAATACCCTAATGGCTCATATTCGTAAGATTCGACAAAAGATTGAAGCCAATCCTTCTAAACCAGAAAGCTTAATAACGGTTAAAGGTTTGGGTTACAAACTAAAGGTGAATTAAATGGATACCGTTAAATTTTTTACTAAGTTATTAACCAGGTATGTTCTATTAATCTTGGCTTTAATCATAGGACTTGTTTTTGTTTATGGTTTGGTTTTCTCAGCCTATTTTAGTTTCTATGGAAAGGAAAAACCGGAACTACTTTACACTAAAATCGCTCAATCGAGTCAAGAGAATAATTTCAATTTTGATAAAAGCAGCAAAATTGAAATGGATAAACAAAATACTTGGGCTATGGTACTGAATCAAGATGGCAATATTGTCCAATCTTATCGTTTACCTCAACAGCTCAAAAGACATTATACCAATGCTGATATAGTGAAATTTTCGCGCTGGTATTTAGAAGATTACCCTGTTTTCTCCTATGTACGTGGTCAGCAAATTTTAGTTTTGGGCTATCCTAAAAAGCATTCCTTAGCAAAATTTAATTTCTATGCTAATACGCAATTTATTAGGAATTTTCTCAGTTTGGGACTTGTTTTCTTGGGTATTATTCTTTTACTTATTTTTATTCTTTTGAGCCGATCAAAGTTGCGTATTAAAAAGGAGATGGAGCCGATTATTACTGCTGTCACTTCTTTATCTCAAGGTCAAAATATCGTTCTTAAAGAAAAGGGAAATTTCTCTGAAATTAAGACGGCTCTCAATGAAACATCTCATATTTTGGAAGAAAGCAACACGATGAAAGAGCAATGGATTAGAGGGGTCAGTCATGATTTACGCAATCCTCTTATGCTCATATCAGGTTATAACAATCAGTTAGAGCAGCAATATGGCAAAGGAAAGCAGACAGAGGAAATTGAAAATCAGATTCAAACTATGAAAGAAATGATTTCTAATCTCAATATGAGCTACTTATTGGATAACCAAAAGCGTCACTCCGAATTTTCCAATCTTGATTTGGTTGCTGTCCTACGAACAGTAATTGCCGATATATTGAATAATTATGAAACAATTACACTTCATTTTGATTTGCCTGCCGAGACAGTGTTGGTAAAAGGAGAGGTAACTTTATTAGCAAGAGCTTTTAGAAATCTCTTGCTTAATAGTATTATGCACAGCGGCTCTAACCAGATTGATCTGACTTATCAATTATCTGATAATAAAGTGCTCATCGTCATTGCAGATCAAGGAGATATTACAGCTCAAAAAATTACTGAGCTAAATCAAAAATCAACTAATTATGAATCACATGGTATGGGGACAGTTATCACCAAACAAATTATTAAATTACATCAAGGTGAAATTGTTTTTTTAGACAATCATCCAGGATTAAAAGTCACCATTTCTTTACCTTTAGTAAAGGAATAATGACCTGTCTAAGAACAAGCTTACACTTAGAAAACTAACCATTTGGAGCATTGCGACACATTATTTATCTTCTAAATATTTCTAAATGCTATTTTTGGGGCAAAGTATTCTTTCGTCTAATCATCGTAAATTTTTGATAAATAAGTAGCAATACTATTCTATTTATCAAAAATTTTTCTGTTATACGCAAAAAAAGAGTGAACAAATAAAGTTGCACTCTTTTACTGTTAAAATGTTTTGTCAACAACTATATACGAATTACACTAAAAACGCTTTAGATACTGTCAATAATTATGTGTAAACACTCAAGTAGAGTTATGGAGTGCTAATCAAATAAGCTTTCAAGTGTGTCAGAACATTGACCAAACCCTTTATGGATTCGTTGACTTTGCTTGAAATTATAATCTTCAAACAAAGTAACTAAATAACGGTTCAGGGCTTCTTCGGTAGGAAAAAGAACCTTCTTTTTCGTTTGACGTTTAATTTCTTTGTTGAGAGACTCAATGAGGTTTGTCGAATAAATGCTGTGCCAAATTTGGTAGGGAAACTGGAAAAAAGTTAAAAGATTATCCGTATTCTCCAGACTTTCCATGACTTTCCTATACTTTGGCTTCCATTCAGCGATAAAGTCCTCTAAAGCTTGTACTGCCATTTCTAAATTTTCAGCACGATAAATCGTTTTTAATTACCCTAGAATAACCACTCGATTAGATCATTTCACCTTACTAGCCCTTTTCATCAACCCACTACAGTTGACAAAGAGCCTGTAAGCCATCGTCTTTCTCTCTTTCTTACAATTAAGTCACTCTTTACTATCATTTATAACGCTTTTTCAACTAATTGGAAACTAGAAGCAAATACAAAAAAGCCTAGGAATCCCTAGGCCTTCTGTTTATAGATTATTTTCCAAGATAGTATTCTTTTACGACGTTCAATTTTTCGTCGAATTCGAATACCAATGGTGGGAAGTTAGGGATTTCTACACCCATGATTTCATCATCTGACAAGTGTTTGATGTGTTTTACAAGGGCACGGATTGAGTTACCGTGAGCTCCTACGAATACGTTTTTACCATCTTTAAGTGCTGGAGCGATTTTGTCTTCCCAGAATGGAAGGGCACGTTCCAAAGTCACTTTCAAGTTTTCAGCATCTGGAATGACTGAATCGTCAAGTGAAGCGTAACGACGGTCAGTATGCGCTGAGTATTCGTCATCATGAGGCATTGCAGGAGGCAATACATCGTATGAACGGCGCCAGATATGAACTTGCTCATCACCAAATTGTTCAGCAGCTTCAGCTTTGTTTTTACCAGTCAAACCACCGTAGTGACGTTCGTTCAAGCGCCATGATTTTTCAACTGGAACCCACAATTGGTCAGCAGCTTCAAGAGCCAAATTTGTTGTTTTGATCGCACGTTTCAATACTGAAGTGTAAGCTTGGTCAAATTCGATACCAGCTTCCTTGATCAATTTACCAGCGTCAATCGCTTGTTGTGTTCCTTTATCAGACAAATCAACATCAGCCCAACCAGTGAAAAGGTTAGCTTTGTTCCATTCAGACTCACCGTGGCGAGCAAAAACCAATTTTACCATTAGATGGATTCTCCTTTTATTTTTCGAGGTTTCCCTCGTTTATCTATTCTATTTTACACAATTTTTCACAAAAAAGCTAGTTAAAATCAACTAAAAAGAGAAGAGCTTAGCAGTCTTCTCTTTATCGCACTATCATAATTGTTCTCGATAGAGGATGAAATAGTCCCCAAAAAATAATTGGAAAACTACTACTCTTCAATTACAAATTTTTTCAATGTTCCAAAGTAAAGTGAACCACCAATAATGGTTAGAATTCCACCTACCCATCCTAAAAATGGAATCAAGCCGACCGCACCACCTACAATGAGCAAGACAGAAGGTGCATTCGTAACACGTTCATCATCTTTATAATAAACAATAGCCACAATTCCCAATACTAAAACAGCAATTTTAACCAATGACAAAATAATTGAGAGCCCTGTCAATGTCCCAACTGTTACATCTGCGTCTTCAGTTGCCGCAGCAGCTCCAACAGCCATGATAAACATGATGACTGGCGCTAAAAGCAATACAATTCCTGAAATAAGACCAAAAATAGCGTTAACACGAGCAAGTGTATTTGTTTTCATAATAATCTCCTTAGAATTTTTATAGGTATTATTCTATCATAATTTCTCTAAAAATTAAACAATCTTATAAAATTTTATAATAAATATTGATTTTCAAAAAATAATTTTAAGTTCTATAGTCTCTTTATAATTAGTAGAAATATAAAATTATGAGAAAACTGAATAGTTGATTATGTTAATTATCTACACGGACAGGCCAGGAAGAACTTCATTCTAGGAAATGGACTAGTAAATTATTTAAGCTCAAAAAAACACCCCAATTTCTAACATTTGAGGCGTAATTTTACCATTTGTTCTCAGTTACTACAAAAAATAATTTCTATCTTATTGTAGTTGAGCTGTCAAAGTTTTCAACTGTTTTTGTAAATTATCTCTAAAATCTTTCAATTGTTGAGATAATTTTGATTTATCATCTTCCTTGATCTCAGTCGACCCTAGCAAATCATACAATTTTTTCTGCGCATCGAATAATTTTTGAGTTGACTCTTTTAGTTTAGTAAACGACTCATTATTTTCCATAGCTGTGCCTTTGAAACTTTCCTCAGCTTTAGTAAAATAATCATCAAAAATCTTTTTATAAAGATCTATATAATCTGCATAAGTGCGCATTGATTCAATTAAATCGTCTGTTACATCCGGTGTATCGAAAGTGATTGTTTCTTTTGAACTATTAGATGTTGCTACTGTCTTCTCATCATTACTTGTTGAAGTATTCTTTGAACTTTGTGTTCCACATGCAACTAGAAGAGAAAGAGATAATAGAGCTACTCCTAGACCGATAAACTTTTTTGATCTTTTCATACTAAAACGCCTTTTATTCTTCTGATTTGAATTTCTTCAATGTTGCAAGGAATAGAGATCCTCCGATAATAGCAAGGATACCCCCAACCCATCCTAAGAATGGAATAAGACTAACTCCACCAGAAACAATCATTAGTACAGATGGAGCTGCTCCTACACGATTATCTCCTTTATAGTAAACAATAGCAATGATACCAAGAACAAGATTTGCAATCTTCAAGGCATTCAAGAGTAAGCCAACACCTGAAACAGCTCCTGCAGTAGCTCCTCCATTAAGAGTTGTAGCAGCTGTATTTACCGCTGTTCCCAACAAGACAAAAGGGCCAATAAGAAGTAAAATTCCTCCCACAAGACCGACGATACCACTAATTAAAGCAAGTGTTTTTGATTTCATAATAAAATCTCCTTTTTAATTTTTTTCAAATAAAATTGTATCATATTTGCTAAAAAAACAGTATTTTCTGATATTACAAAATAAAAATTTGTATAATATGAAATAAAATTGAGTCAATATCAGCAAATATTTGAAGAAAAATTTCCATTTCACTCTTGCTAGTCTCCTTACTTTTTGTTAAAATGATGTGAAAAAATAAAGAAGGTTAACATTATGCCACAACATCTCTTTAAAGAATTAGCCCAGCTGGAGCAAGTGGAAGCTCTGGCTCTAGGAGGCTCACGGGCCGGCCAACATTTTGACCAAGACTCAGACTATGATGTCTATGTTTACCTAAGCGCTCCTCTCGCGCCAGCCATCCGCCAGGAAATCCTCAGCAAGTACTGCTCCTATATGGAAATCGGCAATCAATTTTGGGAACTGGAAGACGACTGCGTCCTCAATAATGGTATCGAGATTGAGCTGATTTACCGCTCGCTGGACGACTTTGACCAAGACTTGCAAACAGTCGTTTTAGAGCACCAAGCCCAGAATTCTTACACTACCTGTATGTAGTACAATCTGCTCAACAGTAAGATTATCTACGATCGAGATGGTCACTATGCTGCCCTCCAGAAAAAGTACAATCTTCCTTATCCAGCTGAGTTGAAAAAGAATATCATCAGCAAGCAATCCCTGCTTCTCGACCAAGCTATGCCAGCTTTTTCAAGACAAATCAAAAAAGCCCTCAAGCGTCAAGACCTGCTCAGTATCAATCATCGTAGCAGCGAGTTTTTCGCCTCTTATTTCGATTTGCTCTTCGCCTTCAATGAGCAGCTCCATCCAGGAGAAAAACGCATGCTCCAGTTCGCAAAAAACACTTGCTCTCATCTACCTCAAAATTTTGAAGACGATATTCAAGATTACTTTCAAAATCTCTACCAGTTAGATTACCATCAGAAAACAGTCCTAACTTTGGAACAGATCCTATCAAATCTTAAACACTTGATTAATGAATCCATTTAGAACTCCAACATATATAAGCTCATGAAATCTGCTTTGCAGATGATTCATGAGCTTTTTGAATTTTCACAATATATAGCAGATTGAACCTAGAATAGTACAACGAGATTTCTAAAACATTTTTAGAAATTGGTTTGAATTTCCCAACCAATTTGTTTAGTTTTTATTTCATTTCGATATATAATAGAGTTAATTGAAACAAGAGGAAAGTTCTAACATTATAAAAACGCATCATATCAGGTGTTCAAAAACTTGATATAATGCGTTTTATAGACTATAAGATTAGTTGTCTTTTCTTTTCAAATTAAGTTTTCCCTAGACTTTTCAACCTTATTTTGCTTCAAATCCTTCTGCAACTGCATCCGAAAAGTTTTCTTCTACGATGCTTGCACAGTGATCACAGATGACTGCATGATAGCTGCGTTCAGCAGTAGTTGGATCGATACGACGGCAACGGTCACATACTTCACCCGCAGCACGTTCAACAGTGAAGGCTACATCTTCGAAGCTAACGGCACCTTCTGGAGCTGGTCCTTCAGCGATGGTCAATTCTGACACGATCAAGAGTTGAGCTACATTGCTATCTACTGCTTCAAGCAAAGTTTTCACCACTTCATTTGGATAAACTGTCAAGTGAGCCTCAAGTGATTTACCGATTACTTTTGCATTACGCGATTCTTCCAAGGCTTTTTGAGCTTGTCCACGAAAATCCATGAAGGCTGACCATGTATCCAAGATTTCTTCTTGGTTGGCAAAAGTTTGAGCCTCTGGTAATTCAGACAATTGCACAAATTCTTCAGCTTCAAACTCAAGATATGACCAGATTTCCTCTGCTGTGTGAGGAAGGATTGGTGTCAAGAGTTTGGTGATTTTCACAAGAATGTCATAGAAGACTGTCTGCATTTGACGACGTTCGAGTGATTTGGCACCTTCGATGTAGACAACGTCTTTCGCAAAATCAAGGTAGAAGGCTGACAAATCAACGTTGATAAAGTTCACCAAGGCCTTGTAGATTGTCAAGAATTCAAAGTCAGCGTAAGCATCACGAATCGTTTTCACAAGCTGGTTAAAGCGGATGGTCATATACTTATCAACGGAACGAAGCTCATCGTAAGCTACTACGTCTTGAACTGGGTTAAAGTCAGAAGTGTTAGCAATCAAGAAACGAAGAGTGTTACGGATCTTACGGTAAGTTTCAGAGACTTGGCTCAAGATATCCATAGAGATACGCACGTCGTTGCTTGAGTCCACACTTGTTACCCAGAGACGCAAGATTTCCGCACCAAATTGCTTTTTAACATCACTTGGAGCAATGGTATTCCCAAGGGATTTAGACATCTTTTCGCCCTTACCGTCAAGGGCAAATCCTTGTGACAAGATTTGTTTGTATGGCGCTACGCCATGGTTGGCAACAGATGTGATAAGTGATGAGTTGAACCAACCACGGTACTGGTCAGAACCTTCAAGGTAAAGATCTGCTGGGTATTTAAGTTCTGGACGGTTGACCACCACTCCATTCCATGATGAACCTGAGTCAAACCATACGTCCATGATGTCTGTTTCTTTTTTGAACTCGCCATTTGGTGAACCTGGATGAGTAAATCCTTCTGGCAAGAGGTCCTTAGCATCACGTTCCCACCAGATGATAGAACCGTGTTCCTCAAATAGTTGAGCCACGTGCTCAATCGTTTCAGCTGTCATGATTGGCGTTCCGTCTTCAGCATAGAAGATAGGAAGGGGAACCCCCCAAGCACGTTGACGAGAGATAACCCAGTCGCCACGGTCACGAATCATATTGTAAAGACGAACTTTCCCCCATTCTGAGTGGAACTTCACTTTTTCAATTTCATCCAAGATTTCTTGGCGGAATTTAGATACAGAGGCAAACCATTGTGGAACAGCACGCCAGATGATTGGTTTTTTCGTACGCCAGTCAAATGGGTATGAGTGAGAGATTTCTTCTTGAGCAAGGAGCAAATCGCCCAGTTTTTCGATAACAGTCGGCACAACCTTGTCATAGAACTGACCCGCAAATTCAGGACCAGCATTTTCCATCATAATACCGCGTTCGTTAACTGTTACAGCAACTTCAAGGCCGTTGGCAACACCAACATTGTAGTCGTCCTCACCAAAACCAGGGGCTGTATGGACAATACCAGTACCAGAGTCAGTCGTAACGTGGTCACCCAGGATTACCAACTCATCTACAGCCGTATCCCATGGGTGGACTGTCACAATGTGGTTCAATTCTTGACCACGGTAGGTCGCCAAGACTTGAACATCCGCCCAGCCAAATTTCTCAGAAAGTCTATTCAGTAATTCTGAAGCAACCACAAACTTACGAGATTCGCCAGCTGGTTGTACCAATACATAATCAATATCTGCTCCAACTGTCAAACCACGAGATGCTGTGATAGTAAATGGTGTAGTTGTCCATACGACGATATAAGTATCTGTATCTAGGACACCTTTGCCATCTTTGACGCGGTTAGCATAGTAAAGGGAAGTTGAAAGCAAGTCATGGTATTCAATTTCCGCTTCTGCAAGAGCTGACTCAGATGACCATGACCAGTAAACCGGCTTGGCACCACGGTAGATGTAGCCTTTCTTAGCCATTTCACCAAAGACACGGATTTGAGCCGCTTCATAGTCTGGAGTCAAGGTCACATAAGGATTTTCCCAGTCACCAGAAACACCCAAACGTTTAAAGTCTTCTCGTTGTTTATCTACTTGAGAAAGAGCATACTCACGGCAAAGTTTCAAGTACTCAACCAAGTCCATTTCTTTGCGTTTGACGCCTTGTTTTGCCAAGACTTGCTCGATTGGCAGACCATGTGTATCCCAACCTGGGATATAAGGAGCATAAAATCCTGACATAGACTTAGAACGAACAATAATATCTTTGGAAATCTTGTTCATGGCATGTCCAACGTGGATATTTCCGTTCGCGTATGGAGGGCCATCATGCAAGGTGAAATGAGGTTTTCCTTGGTTCAATTCTTGACGACGTTGGTAAAGTTTTGCATCTTCCCATTCCTTTTGCCAGAGTGGCTCTTTGGTAGGAAGTCCTGCACGCATTGGGAAAGCTGTTTTCCCAAGGTTAAGGGTATCTTTGAGTTTCATGGTATCTCCTTTATAAATATTAACAAATTAAAAACCACGACTTCCAAAAAGGACGAAAATCGTGGTACCACCTTTGTTCGAAAAAAGACAGTGTCTCTTTTCCTCTTTTCCCGTAACGTGGGGAACGTCCAGTCTTACTGTTTTCAGACTGGATTCGTTGAGAGGATAATCTAACGACTAGGGATTGCAGGGCTCACACCATCTCCCGCTCGCTGAAAATATAGTTGGTTAGATTTTGTTCTCACATTTACTTTTATAGGATAAGAACAGATTCTTTGTTTGCATCTTCCTCAGTTGCTGCAGTAGTTTCAACGTCAACTGACTCTTCATGTTGTTCACTTTCATCTGTATGTTGATTTTGTTGGGCTTCAAACTCAGCCAATTCTTTATTTCCAGCCTCGATACGAGCTTGCAACTCAGCAACCTCTTCTGGTGTGAATTGACGAGTCATATCAATTGGCTCTTCCTCAGGTTGTGAAGGAATAGTTTCACCAAGAACTTCCCCCACCACTTCTTTAAAGGCTTCATCGCTTGTTTGAAGATACGTTGCTGTTGGGCGAAGAATGTCCTCCCAATCTGATGACTCAACAATAGCCAATTGACTTTCAATCGTAGACTTGAGGCGTTGATGGAATACACGACTCTTATTCTTCAACTCTTCTGTCTCAACAGCCACTTTCTTAGCGTTATCTGTTGCCTGACGGAGAATTTCATTTGCCTTGTATTTTGCTTCTTCAAGCAAACGCTGAGCGTCTTGTTCAGCTTGTTGAATAATATTGTTTGAACGTTCTTGAGCAGCCTGTTTGACACGCTCCGCTGTATCTTGAGCAATCAAAACTGACTGACTCAAGGAATCTTTCATCTCATCAAAGTAAGACAAACGTTCTTCCAAACTCTTGATGTGTGTCTCTTTGTCGTGATTACTACGAACCAAATCTTCATAGTCACGAACAACGATATCAAGAAATTCATCTACTTCTTCTGGGTCAAAACCTCTAAATCTTGTACCAAAGGTTTTATCTTTAATTTCTAACGATGTAATTGGCATACTTTTCCTCACTTACTTAATAATAATTGAATGCTTAATTTTATCTTGTCTTTTTTTGTCTGTCCATTGTCTTTGACAACTTTTAGACGACCAAACTTTCTAACACTGATCAAATCCCCAACGGCAACCTGGTAATCAGATTTTTCAACCAGATGATAGTTTACCTGGACAGATTTTTTCTCAATCAGTTGACTGGTTTGATTTCTAGATAATTTCAAGGCACTTGATAAGAGGGCATCCAATCGAAAACTCGAAACTAAAATTTCTCGTTCTCTAAAGTCAATTTTAGATATAATCCTATCGGTAAAAGGAAGTTCCTCCAGCGATACAGGAAGTCTGCCAATCCTTCTTATCCCATCCTGAAAAAGAGGAATAAAATCACGATTGACAAAAATCTGTGCTCTCTTTTCATCTACCAAGATATCACCAAATAATTTACGGTCAATTCCTAGCTGGTTGATGATTGTTCCCAATATTTTTCCATGGCTCAGCTGTTCAAACTTACTCGGATAGCGAATTTCCAACAAGGCCATTTCAAAATCTGATATTTCCGGTTCAAAGTAATCTGGATAGAGAAGAACACGAACCGACTCTGTCGGAAGAAAATCACCACTACTTTGGCAACCCAGTCCATATGTCCCAGCAAGCACCCTTAAAATCTGTTCTTGATGGGGATTGATAAAAGGAGTAAGCACCGGTACATATGTATCTTCTACCCGCCTTATCCACTCTAATCCCTTATCAATAAAGGGAATATCATCTTGGGAAAAATGCTGATAAATGGATCGATTTACTGTCATAGTAATAGTACTAGTCGTGTTAAGATATTTCCAAGAAACTGGATTAGAATCAGCGCGACCCAAACCGTGAAATCAAGACCAGCAAATTGTAAATTGAGCTTACGAAGTGGCTCAATAACTGGACGAGCAAGTCTGATGACTAAGCGACCTAGTTGACTTTCATAGGCATTTGGAAACCATGAAAGAAGAGCAAATGCAACGAGAATGATGGAGTAAATGCTAACTGCATTTTGAATTAAACGGATTAAGAAAATCATTATCTTGCTCTATTTCGTTTAATATCAAAGCCGAACTCGGCACCTTGTGATTCATCTGGAAGTTTGATATCTTCAATATTCACGATAACGTTGACAGGCGTCAATAGATACATCGTACTCGCAACTTTTTTCATATTTCCAGCCAAGACGTGACGAGCTCCATCCAAGTAATCAAGGCAGCGACGCGCTTGTACTTCTGTCATGTATTGGAAATCAATCAAGATACTTTCATTTCCAGTTAACAAATCAACAATCTCAGTTGCATCCTCATACTTTCTTGGATAACGAACATCAATCGTCACTTTCTCATCTGAGTGATGGTTTTGCTTTGCCAACTCTTGTTGACGAGCATGGAGGCGAGTAATATTCGCATCTTTTACTGATCCCGGCTGAGCAGATGCTGGTAATTCTTTAGAAGATGAGATGACTGGACTAACAGTGTCCTCTTGTTGAATCTGATAGTTCGTCACGTCTTCTCCATCTTCTGTAAAATAATCTATAAATTTATCGAATCTATCTTTTAAAGACATAGCTCTCTCCTATTTAAAAAATGCTGTACCGATTCGAACAAAGGTTGAGCCGAACTGAATCGCTTCTTTAAAATCACGACTCATTCCCATGCTTAGCTCTGTCATCGGCATATTAGGGATTTGTTTTTCTCTAATTTCTGCTTGCAGAGCCTGCGTATCTTTGAAAATTTCTTTCAATTCATCACTGTCTGCCTCAAAAGGAGCCATGGTCATTAAACCAACATACTCAATCTGATCTAACTTAGCCAATTCTGGCAAAAGTTCTAGCAATTCTTCTTTTGAAAACCCATGCTTACTTTCTTCCCCAGAAATATTAACCTGCAAGAAACACTTGATAACATGATCTGTTCTCTTTTGAATTTCCTGGGCTAATTTTAGAGAGTCTAAAGCATGAAAGTAATCCACATATGGGATTACTTCTTTTACTTTCCGTCTCTGTAGTGTTCCTATTAAATGCCAAGTGACCGGGTAATCTTTCAAGGCCTGATATTTTTCTAAAAATTTATCAACCCGATTTTCACCGATATGATGGATGCCAAGCGGAAGCAAGGCTTCCGCTGTTTGTACATCTACATATTTTGTCACTGCGATTACTGAAACAGCATCTAGATTACGGTTGGCTTTTTGACTAGCATCAGCAATTTGCTGAAAAACTAATTCAGTATTTTTTTTCAAATTCATTGATTAACGATTTTTGAAGAATGGAGGTGTATCCAATTCATCCTCATCTTGTGAAACTGGTGTTTCAAAGCGTTCAACTGGTGAAACAACGGGATCTGTTTGGCGAACAATTGACTCACGGCGCAAGTCCCAATCTCCAAAAGCAGATGCTTGGTTGGTTTCAAAGCGACGCGGACTTGATTTAGGCAGTTCTGCTGTCTCTTCCAAGTCGAATTGACGGTCAAATGTGTGTGCTTGTGGAGTTTTAGTTGATGGTCGACCAACTGGTTGGTTGGTAGCAGACCCGACTACTTTTTCTAGTCGTTCTTGACGAACACCTGTCGCTACAACAGTCACACGGATTTCATCCTTCATGCTTTCGTCGATAGATGTTCCAAGCCAGATGTTTACACCTTTACCAGCTGCTTGGTTAACGATTTCTGAAGCTTCTTCTGCTTCAATCAAAGTTAAATCAAGACCACCAGTAACGTTGACAATCACATCTTCGGCACCATCGATAGTTGTTTCAAGAAGTGGAGAGTAAATCGCTTTACGAGCTGCTTCAACAACGCGCTCTTCACCACTACCAATACCGATACCCATAAGGGCATTCCCTTTGTTTGCCATTACAGTTTTCACATCAGCAAAGTCAAGGTTAATCAATCCTGGGTTCGTAATCAAGTCGGTAATTCCTTGAACACCTTGGCGAAGAACGTTATCTGCTTCACTAAGAGCTTCAAGAAGCGGTGTTTTCTTGTCAACAATTTCAAGCAAGTTGTTGTTAGAGATAATCAACAAAGTATCAACATGCTCGCGAAGTTCATTGATTCCTTCTACAGCGTACTGACCACGTTTGCTTCCTTCAAATCCGAAAGGACGTGTCACGACACCAACTGTGAGAGCACCAAGATCTTTAGCGATACGTGCAATAACAGGGGCAGCACCTGTACCAGATCCACCACCCATACCAGCAGTGATGAAGACCATGTCTGCACCGCTGATTGCTTCCGTCAAAGCTTCTTCGCTCTCCTCTGCAGCTTTACGTCCAACTTCTGGACGACCTCCAGCACCCAAACCACGAGTCAATTTTGGACCAAGTTGGATAACGGTTTCTGCTTTCGTACTGCTAAGGGCTTGTACATCAGTGTTGGCTGCAATAAATTCTACACCAGCAACACCTTCGTCAACCATACGGTTGATGGCGTTACCACCACCACCACCGACACCAATTACCTTAATAACTGCGCCTTGAGCTGCTGCTGTATCAAATGAAAATGTCATAATTTCTTATCCTCTTTTATTCATCAAACATGCTTCCGATTAAACCACGGAAACGTTCTGTTAGCTTCGGTTTACTTTGAGAACTTGCTTGGAATTCTTCCTTGGGAGCAACTGGAGTTTCCTGCACAGTTTCAGCTGGAGCTGTTTGTGCCGGAATTGGTTGCGCTACAGGATTCAAACGTTGATTTGGAATGCCAAAGTTGATTGGTTTTTGACGAAGGAATTCATCTCCTTTAACTGCTTTTTGAGCAAGAAGATTGACTTCGGTCAATTTACCAGCAAACTCAGATAAACTAATCACGTGAGCAAATGCAGGATTGCGAATTCCAACCTGATTTGGAACATAGAGTTTTACTCGAACACCAAATACTTCTTGGGCTAATTCAACAACGCCCGGCAAAATTGCATTTCCACCGATAAGGACGATACCTCCTGGCAAATCCAACAAGTGTCTTCTTTCCAACTCTTGTTTGATTTGGTCAAAGATATGTTTGATACGTGCTGAGATAATTTCTGCTAAGTAGCTCTCTGTCACTTCAACAGGCTCTACTTCGCCAATTATTTCAACTTGGAAAGTTTCGTTACTTGCTAGCGGAACATAAGCTTCACCATAGTTCAGTTTCAAACTTTCCGCAATCTTTTGAGATGTTTTCAAGACTTTAGAGATGTCTTTTGTAACGTAATCTCCACCTTCTTGGTAGATGTTGGTAAATTGCAATTCTTGATTGCGGATAGTCGCTACAGTAGTCTGACCTCCACCCATGTCAATGACAGTCGCACCAAATTCACGTTCGCCTTCATTGAGAACCGAGTTTACAATCGCCAAAGGTGAAATAATCACATTATCAACCTGGATACCTACACGTTCGACTGTCTTGCGAAGATTATGTAGAATCGTACGAGGACCTGTGTAAAGCAGACCACGCATTTCCAAGCGAACACCCATCATACCACGAGGGTCACGGATTCCTTGGAAACCATCCACGATGAATTCTTCTGGAATAAAAGTAATCACTTCACGATCAGGAGTCATGCTCTTTGTCAAAGCTGACTTAACAACATCTTCAACATCCTGATCTGTGATTTCTTTTGTATCTGATGTAACAGGAATCATTCCTTGTGTTGGTTCGACCTGCAGAAGATTTGCTGGAAGACCAACGTTGACAGACTTGATAGAAATGCCTGCTTTCTCTTCTGCCTGTGTGATCGCGGATTTGATTGCCGAAGCAGCCGCTTCAATATCAACAATAATTCCGTCTTTTACACCTTTACTTTTGGCATTACTAACACCAATTACATTTACTTCGCCATCTCTATGCTCCGCAACTAACACCTTAATGGAGCTAGTTCCGATATCTAAGCCTGTAAAAAAACCATCTCTAGTCATTACATCGCATCCTCTCTATCTTCCAAGTTTCTCACTTCTATTTAATAACTATGTTTGGGCATAGCTATTCAAAGAATATTATAACACAAAAAAACTAATCATGCTTAGTTTTTCGTAAATTTCCTGCATGTTTTTTGAGAAAATATTAGAAAATTTTTCTTCTGGAAAAAGTTTTTGATGTTCTTGTCAACAATTCGATAATATTTATAACCCATCAAAAAAAGAAGGTCTTTTTAGATCTTCTCTTGAATAAATTCTTCCGATTTTTGCTGTAAAAAAATCTCTAGCAATTTTGCTGTTACGCAAATTGCTATCACGATAACGCTCGAAACAATAAGGTAATTCAAAAGTTGTCCGTGATTTCCAACAAGTGGCGGTCTCGTTAAGAAACCATAATCCCCACTGACAACTAAATTAACAACCCATATCAAAGCGTTCAAGGTGAAGGTAATCACCGCTACATTTTTGAAATTGAGCAAGGAGGCTTCATAGTTTTTAAACAAGTATAAGAGTGCATTTCCCAAAAGTGCCATATGTCCGATAATGAAGGACAGGATGGTCACGTGTGGAAACGGATAAGGATCAAATAGTGGATAAGTCAGAGCTGCTGTTGCTCCAAAGACTCCTAGAAGGGCAAAGTATTGCTTGTACTTAGAGGTTCCCGGGATCAGGAGCAAGACAAACATGGCTACACGGCAATGATAGAAAGGTAAACTTTCTGACAGGGGCAAATGGTTTCCCCAATACCAGCCATACAGAACAATCAGTTGAACAGATTGAAGAATCTGAATAAATCGTTGGTAAGCCACTTTGTCGCGAAAACGATAAGAAGCGTAGAAAGTAAAGGCCAGTAAACATAACAAACCAATATACCAGTGGAGTTCAAACTGGGGTGGTTCTGATATCTGCGTGGTAAATAATTGATCCCACAAATTCATATTCTATTCCTCATTCATCTAGCTAAGTGAAAATAGAGAATCCACTTCCTCCTAGCTTTCTTTAATTCTCATTTTTATCAGATTCGATTCCAGAACATGTCTTAGAATCTTAAGGTGTTCATTTCGCAACCTATTATATCATTTGTATTGCAGAAATGCACCTTGTAGATACCTTTTTTGATTTGTCGACTTCTCTAGCACAAACTAATCGACATATTGGTCTCTTTGTCCTTTATGAACCTGCCAAAGAATCTCCATTTGCTCCTTGGTGATGCGTTTTTCAGATAAGGCCGGCAGTTGGTTAATGGCAAAAAATTGAAGCTCAGCAATTTCTTGATTTTCTTGAAATTGTCCATCAAGAAGCTTACATTCAAAGACAAACTTTGCATATTGTTTGCTCTGTAGTTGGAAACGATTGGTATCAAAAACTGCAAGTAGCCTTTCAGCTTTTGCTGTAAAACCGGTTTCTTCTTCAATTTCCTTGAGAATATTTTCGGTTGGAGAATAGCCGACCTCACCAAATCCACCTGGCAAAGCCCAACTTTCCTCTCCTTTTCCTCTAACTAAACAGACTTTTTCATCCTCAACAATCCAAGCACGGACGTCCATTAACGGAGTTGCATAAGCGGACGTTGGCTTCAAGACTTCTGCGACTTCTTCTGCATCTATGTCTAATCCCTGATTCAACATTTCAGATAACAGGCTTCGCAAGTCCTCGTAACGCTCGCGGTCAAAAGGATCTTTTGTAAAGGTTAATCCAGTATCTGTAATGGCAATCATTCTTTGCAGATACTTGGCAAAATCACTTGCATTCATTTTCTAAACTTTCTACCAACCTGGCTAGATTCATGGAGTTAGAGCCTTTGAGCAAGATTTGGTCATTGGCTCCAAGGCTTTCCTTAACTTGCTTGACAAGGTCTTCAAATTGATCTTCGCTCGCAGTTTTCTTAAAGTAGAATACATGACCGATTGGGAACATTTGACTAGCCAGCTGGCTTAATTCGGCAATGTCTTCTCCATAGAAAATAACGGTATCCAGCACATCTGGCGATAGGCTCAAAATCATCTGGTTATGGAGTTGGACAGACTGGTCGCCGAGTTCCTTCATGTCTGCCAAGACAGCGATTTTCTTGCCTCCTTCGTTGGCTGGAATGGCAGAAAATGTCTCCAAAATCAATTTCATAGCAGTTGGATTGGCATTGTATACGTCAGACAGAATATCTGCTCCATTGGCTGCTTTCTTCCACTCAGTACGATTACGCGTCAATTCTAGGTTCTGAAAGGCCTGACGAATCTGCTCCTCTGACACTCCTTCTTGTAGAGCCACATAAGCAGCAATCATAGCATTGGTGGCATTGTACTTACCTGTCACTGGCAAATCGAGGGCTTGCTCCAAGAAACTGGCCTTAAAGGTCAGACTATTCTTGCGCTCAATCAAGTCTGTGACTTCTAACTCAGCTCTTGGCCCAAAACGGACCACTTTTTTATCTGTAGGCAAGTAGTTCTCTACAATCGGGTCAGCTGGTGCCAAAAGCAAAGAATCTGGTGCCATACCATCTGCAATTTGCATCTTCCCTTCAGCAATCTCTGAACGGTCTTTGAAAAAGGCCAAATGGGCTTCTCCAACCAAGGTCACGATGGCTGTCTTTGGGTGTGCCAATTCAGACAAGAGATGGATATCTCCCAAGTGATCCTGTCCCATCTCCAAGACCAACTTTTCTGTCCCCTCAGGCATGTGAAGAACCGTGTAGGGAAGGCCAATCTCGTTATTGTAATTGCCTTGGGTTTTGTAGGTCTTGTAGGTTGTTGATAGTAAATGTGCCAACATATCTTTGGTCGTTGTCTTGCCATTTGAACCCGTAACAGCAAAGACATCAACTGCCGTTTTTTCAAGATAGTAGGCTGCGAGGGTTTGAAAGGCAGACAACACATCGTCTACTAGAATGTAGGGATGATTTGCAACCTCTTTCTCAGACAGGGTTACTACTGCACCATTTTCAAAAGCTGTTTCGATAAAATCGTGGCCATCACGCGCACCTTTTAGGGGCACAAATAAGTCCCCTGCAGCAATCAAACGACTGTCAAACTCAGCTTTTTCTAACTGAGCATCCGCAAAAAGACTAACATCATTTTTAGCTCCAACAGCTTGGGCGACTTCATGGATTGTTAATTTCATTTCTACTCCTTTAAAAAGGGTTGAAGTCCGAGAACTCTAATCACCTACAGTGAAGGTTCGGGCTTCTACCCCTTCTTTCATTTTTATAGCAAATGCGCCTCGTGCTTGTTAAAGCTTTCCTTAGCAAGGTCAACCAAACGCTCGATTAGCTCTGGGTAGCTGATTCCCATATTGTCCCAAAGTAGTGGGTACATAGACCACTGGGTAAAACCTGGCATGGTATTAAGCTCGTTTAGGAAAATCTCGCCCTTATCTGTATAGAAGAAATCACAACGGGACAGACCGAGACCACCGATCGCACGGAAGGCGGTTTCAGCATTTCGACGCATGACAGCTACCACATCATCACTGATTCTAGCCGGGATATCCATAGTAATCTTGTTATCGATATATTTGGCATCGTAGTCATAGAAGGCAACATCCTTGACCACTTCACCTGGCAAAGTACTCTTAACATCGTAGTTGCCCAAGAGACCAATCTCGATTTCACGCGCATTCACCCCTTGCTCCACCAAGACACGGCTGTCATATTGGAAGGCAAGCTCTAATGCTTGACGGAGATCTTCTTGGTTTTCAGACTTAGAAATACCGACACTTGACCCCATGTTTGATGGTTTTGTGAAGACTGGATAAGTCAATTTTTCTTCAACTTCAGCGATTTTAGCAGTCACATCATCACCTTCGACGATGGCCACATAAGGAACTTGGGCAATCCCGACAGATTCTAGAACTCGCTTGGTCGTAATTTTATCCATGGCAAGACTTGATGACAAGATATTGCAGCCGACATAAGGCATTTTCAAAACTTCAAGAAATCCTTGAACAGAGCCATCCTCTCCCATTGGGCCATGAAGAACTGGAAAAACCACTGCACCTTCTTCGTAGATGGCACTTGGTGCAACTTTCTTGTCCCAGTCAATAGTCGCATTGGTCATGAGACGATCCTCTTGACCTGGAGTCTGGCTAAATTCTTGCGTTTTGATAAAGTCACCTGACTGGCTGATAAAGAAAGGCTTGACTGTGAAACGGTCGTAGTTGACCGCACGCATGACACTTTCAGCTGACAATACAGACACTTCACGTTCTGCACTGCGTCCGCCGTATAAAAGAATAATCGTTTGTTTCATATTGCTTGTCCTAAATCTAATAGAATACTCGTTCTTTAGTATATCATATTTACTTTTTTTTTAAAAACTTGAAGCTAAAAAAGCCCTCATTTGAGAGCTGAAATTTTACCTATCCACCACTTGAGCTTCAAAGTGTGCTGGCTTGTCGTCTATCGCTTCTTGCAACTTCTTGATGCTGGGGATGATAATCTCTGTGAAGAGACCCTTCCCAGCTGTGTAGGCTGCTCCTGTCAGCTCACCTGAGTCTAAAAAGGAAATCAGGTGGTCACATCCACTAGATAAGCGGTCCGTGACTTCATTTGCGACTTGGAGGTTGTTAGTTTCATCGAAAATAGCAATCAGACTGTCATTAAATGTGCAAATAAACCTCCTTCACCAAACAATTGCGACGAGAGAGGCTTAGTTTACGGTTCTAAAATCTACTTATCCACCACTTGAGCTTCAAAGTGAGCTGGCTTGTCGTCTACATTGGTGATGGTGATCGTGTAGGACTTGTTATTGGTTACATTAAAAACTTTTTCCCCTTTGTAACTGACAACAATTCCATCCTGCACTAATTTAATATCTTTTTGATTATTGGGTAACTCTTCATCAGCATCTTCTGAATGATGGCTTCGAACAAGTTTTTGCCCTTCAACATCATAAAAAATATCGCCATGCATCTCAAACCAAACTCCTGAACCCGATAATTTAAGCCTATTAGTATCCTTTTTATTCAAGATTAATTCTGAGTAGTATTCTACATCTTGTATCCTAGGATTTACTGTGAAGTTTACCGACTCTCCTGGCTGCAGAGTATATTTACCAAGATTTTGTGCCCATAGATTAAAGAAAAAAATAGTCGCCAAAACTACAACAAGTGTTAAACTACAACCTAAATTCCAATTCGATTTTTTCTTCATGCTCATTTGTAACTCTCCTTATAGTCATCATACTTTTTGGAGCTCTATCTATTCTGCAAAATTTCGTTCTCTTTCCTTTTTCTACGCTGACCCGACCACCTGATACACTGCAACAATACTATCATACGAAGAATCAAATAGAACAAACGAAGGATTTTCATCTTTCCAAGCGCTGATAAGAAGTTTTTCCTTTCATTCCCCACTTCTTGAACTAACTGCTCAACCGTTTTACCTGTTTCCTCTTTAATGGCAGATTCATTCTTTGAAATCAAATAATAATCGTGTTCTAAACTGCTGATATAGGCTTTAGAAATTGGCTCGTCTAAGAAAAAATATACTCTATCAGCATACTCATCCTGAGACAGCGTATAGTAAACTTCAGCTTCACTCTCCCATTTTTAAGGTACTCTTTTTGTATAATCGCCTTTTAAATATAATTTCATTCGTCCTCATCATCATAAACACGTTCACCGTGAATTTTGATGTATTCCTCGCGCTTCCTATCCAATTCTTCCCAGATGGGGTCGTCAATAACGTCGATCGTTTGAATTTCTTCCAAACTCATCTCATTTGCTTCATCAAAAGTTAGAGATAAGATATCTTGGTGCTTTTCCTTGAATTCCTCGATTGTTATCCATGTTTTCTTGTCATCTTCGCTAATTTGTCCATCAATAGCAATCGCAATTTCAAGCGCCATAATATACATAGCACGTTTATCAACTGTTAAAACATCCAAATAATTAGAAGCGATTCTTAGATATTTTCCCTTTTCTCTACCGTCGCTTTCATAACTTCCTTCATAATCCAAATCAATATTTTCATATTTTTGGGAATTGATTGCACTGCCACCTTTAACCTTGACCTCTTTCCAACGAGAGCCACTTGCTCCCCACTTATCTAATCGTAAAGATAGATAAAAGTCATTTTGTAACATCTCATCATCCCCGACATTTGAAAAACTTATTTTTTGACCATTTCTTTCTTTAAACCACATTTTCCATGCGAGTTCTCTGTAGCCAAATGGCACTTTTCTAGTATAATCGCCTTTAATATATAATCTCACTCGTCTTCCTCATCGTCATCCAACTCCACTTCTCCATGAATTCGGATATACTCCTCGCGCTTCCTATCCAATTCTTCCCAGAGGGGCTCGTCGATGGCTTTCAAAACCTTTATCTCTTCTAAACTAATATCGACTGCTTCGTCGTAGGTCAAATTCAGTAGGTCTATATGTTTCGTTTTGAATTCTTCAATGCTCAGCCATGTTTCTTTGTCGTCTTCGCTGATTTGACCGTCAATAGCAGATGCTACCTCAATCGCCATGATATAGAGAGCTCGCTTGTCAACCGTTAGAATATCCTTATGAGTCGTGATGATTCGAAGATAGTCTCCTTTTTCTCGCCTATCGCTTTCATAGGAATCTTCAAAATCCAATATTAGATACTCATATTTAAATGAATTCCATGGATTATCTCCTATTTTAAAATCAGTCATTCCCCAACGCTCATCATTTGAAGAAAATTTATCTAGAGTTAAACTCAAATAAAAATCATCATCACGTGCGTAAGAAAAACTAACTTCCACACTTTTGCGTTCTTTGAACCACATTTTCCAAGGATATTCCATACAGACTTGGTAAATACTAGTTTCGTAGTTGCCTTTAAGATATAGTCTCACTCGTCTTCCTCTTCGTCTAACTCCACTTCTCCATGAATTTTGATGTATTCTTCATTCCTGCGGTCGTCTTCTTCCCAAACTGGATCTCGAACATCATCCATAAACGGAATTTCTTCAAGGCTCATCTCATTAGCCTGTTCATAACTCATCGAAAGGATATCTTCATGCCGTTTTTTAAATTCCTCCACACTTAACCAGCTCTCTTTATCATCTTCGCTAATCTGACCATCAATAGCAGTCGCAATTTCAATGGCCATAATATACATAGCTCGTTTATCAACAGATAGAAGATCAAGGTGGGTAGAAGCTAAACGTAGACAGTCCCCTTTTTCTCGATAGTCTGTTGCTGGATTATCTTCAAAATCTAATTCAAGGTTTTCATATATATGACTTCCAAATTCGTTGGTAATCCCTTCTTTCAACCGAACATTATTCCATCTATTATCATGCATCCACTTATTCAATTTCAAGTGAATAGTTGGGTCTGTTTTAAATGGGCGAGTATTTCCAAAATAAGAAAAATCTACTCGCTTACCATCTTTAGTATCAAACCACATTCTCTTCGCTAGTTCTAAATAATCAAACGGAATTTCTTTGGTGTAATCACCTTTAATATATAATCTCATATTTTACTCCTACGTTCCTAAGAATTCAGCAGCTCTCAATATATATCTAACTAATTGATTTTTCTCATAATTTGACAGTTTTTTCAATTTGGATATTGAATCAAGCCAATTTCTAGCACTTTGAGCATCAGTTATTCGGGTATAAGGAATATCCTCATTCAATGTATACCCAGCTTTCCCACTTCCAGATTGAACCTGAATTTTACCACTGTTTGGTTCTGCATCCACACGAATATTCCCTTTTCTACTTCCAATCTTTCCTTCAACAGTCCCAAAAGTCTTACTCGTCGGTTTATTGGCCTGCCAGCTGTCGTAGTTGCTAGAATAATTGACCTGAATTTCGCCATTTTGTAAGGCCGTCTTTGTGATAGCTGATAAGCTAGTTACTGCTCCACTAGCTATCAGTACATTCCCATATTGTACCCCTGATACAGATGCTGCCGTACCAGCTACGATACTTGTCCCTGCTGTTGGCGGACCAGCTATGATACTCAAGGCTTCAAGGGCGCCACTCGCAAAGTAAACTCCCAATCCAGAGAATATTTGAGCTACTCCACTCCAGAATTCGGCTGAATTTGCTTCAAAGTTTTGTGCTTTTAGTTCATCAAACTTTTTGTTAACCAAATGAGTATAGTCAGCATCGTATTCCCCATTTTTTGAAACAACATAGCCTTGTTCAAATGGATAAATGTCAATGATATTCCCTGTTTCATCAATCTTAAGAGTGTGATTGTAGTCGTCGATTATTTTATCCCATTCGGACTTGTCGCGACCTTTTAAGCGCTTCTTTAATTCGGCACGATAGTAGGCATCTCCATCGTCCGATAGCATCATATCCCTAGAAGCTTTATTGATGGCACGAGTTTCTGAGTCTTGAAAATCTCTTTTGGCATGCGAAACAATCTTCACATCCTTCATTTTCTGTACCCAGCTCATGTCCACACCGTCCGCATAGTAGTTGCCATCGCTATCGACAATGATTTTACTTAGTTGTATGGCTCCTTTGATGGCTAAGCTAAGGACTTCTAGACTATCACTGAAATACTGGGAAACCTGTGAGACAAAAAATTCTAGTTTTTCAATCTTGTCATCCAAATCTTGAATACCTGACTCGATTTGAGACTTGGTATTGTAGAGGATGGTCTTCTCAGAGAAGGCTTTCCCCCAATTGAGACTAAAGAGGTCCGTGATTTGATTTAGCCAGTTCTCCCTCACTTGAATCTGAGTTTCTACGATAGCTAACTGCTCTTCTCTCAGCTTTTTCAATTCCTTGAGCTGGTCTAGGTCCAAATCACCATATCCAGAGACCTGAGCATCCGCATCTTTGTAGGAGGTCAACTCTAGTTGGATATCGTCTACCGCTTCTTGTAACTTCTTGATGCTGGGGATGATAATCTCTGTAAAGAGACCCTTCCCAGCTGTGTAGGCTGCTCCTGTCAGCTCACCTGAGTCTAATATAACAAACTATCCATACAAAGTCTGATACATCTTTTCCATGAAAGTCTCAATCTCTTTTTGAACATTTTTTAATAGGCGCTCTTCTTCGGCTTGAGAGATGTCCACACTCTCTTTTATTTTTTGATTACTAATATTAGAATAGTAACTACGTTTTATGGTTAACTGATTATCTAAAATATAGTAGACATCTATTTTTTCCTCTTTTACTGTTGTCTCAAATAAAACAGTGACTTCATTCCTTCCAGGATTTGAGATTTTCAAATCGATGTCTCCTTTTATCTCTATGGAGTCAATTCCTCCATCCAAGCGAATAGCTCCATCGGGAGGAACGACATAACCCGCTTTACGGATGTCAGGTGCATATTTTTCTGATGCCATCAAATGTTGTAAGACGGCTATATTGTCCCTCTCTTCAAAGGAGGTTTTTAATTGCATATGTTCTTGGTGGTTTTGATACTGAAAATAAAGATTCAAGCCAGTAGCTAAGGCAATTACAGAAGCAATCACGATTAGTATTTTTTTAAGTCCCGACATTTTTTTCACCCCCTCTATCTAAGTAATCATAGAAGTCTTGTTTCCAACCCTCTTCCTTGTCATTAGGTTTTCCAATAAAAATATTGAGATCAAAACCATACTTAATAAAGTTGCCTCCTATCGTATTATTTTCAATAAGCGTTTCAACCATCAGTTTACCGTTAGCTTTATCCCCATTTCCCATCACAGTATAGAATTCCTCAACACGCCAAGTTGTTCATACAGGATTGTATTGAGCAAGAAGCTACTTTCTCTGGTAAACTATCCATACAAGGTCTGATACATCTTTTTCATGAAGGCATCAATCTCGCTTTGAACACTTTTCAACAAGTAAGCTTCTTCGGATTGTGAGACAGAAACAATCTCTCTTTTCCCGTTATCATTTTGCTGAGAATAACTAGAATCAATTAAATTCAGATTTTTATCTAAAATAAAAGTTATATGTGTTTGTTTTTCATTAACTTGTGTAATGAAAAATAACTGAAAATCCTTAGCATCTTTTTTTGGAGGGCTAATTTTCAAGTGTAGTTCTCCTTCTATTTCTAATGGATAAATGACTCCATCCAAACGAATAGCTCCATCAGGAGGAACGACATAGCCTGCTTTTCGGATGTCAGACGCATATTTTCCTGATGCCATTAAATGATGAAGAACTTCAATTCTTTCATTTTTCTCAAAGGCTTCTTTTAAAGTACTAGATTGTCGGAAATGATTGTAAGCAAAATATGAAGGAATTGCTAACAGAAACAAAAACAATACAATCAACCATTTAAACTGTTTTAATTTATCTGACATTAGTTTCTTCCCCTCTTTCTAAATAATCAAAGAAAGCTTCTTGATTTTTCCTTATTTCTTCATTTGACTGACCCTGAGTTATGTACATACTACCTATCGTGTTACCATCTGTTACAATGTAACGAACAATATCTTTGCCAATTTTAGTATTTCCTTTCCCAAGATTTTTATAAAATTCTTCAACTCGATTAATAGTATTAGACTCAACTTTCTGATTATAGTCTGCTTGTGATTTAAAAATATCTTTTTGATTAACGTTTTTCATTAAATCATAACTATTAATTGGATCTATGTCAGAATTAAAGTCGGTATCTCCATAACGACCTGAATCCACATCACCCTTGAAAGAAATTTCATACCTTTCCATGGGATAAGGCAGTGAGGCTGTGCTACCTGGGATATTAATTCTAGTAGTATTTCCCACCTCACTCATAGCATGAGCAATTGAATAAGAATTCAAACTCCAGCTTTGTTCAGTAAATGCCGCAAGCTGAATTGCTTCATGGGCATAATCTTTATGACTAGTTGAGTCATTGTGCTGTTCAGGAAGTTTAATTGCCAAAAGTTTAATTTCAGTAGAAGAGAGACCATATTCTTTACTAAGCTCATCTCTTTCTTCTAACTCAACTACTCCAGCAATAGCTTTATATCTAAGCGCTAAAAAATTATCTGGCACAAAGGAAGCAACTAGTCTATTGTACTCGTAGATAACTTTTTCATTAGTCCATCCTTCTTGTTTTGCCTTCTTCAAAATTCCCTGCTGGAGTTTATAAAGTACATTTGCCGTAGATTCATCTAGATTGTATGATGATACTAAATCATCTACAATTTTTTTCTTATCTTTTTCAGCCTGAGTAACTGAGATATCCTTATCAAGCTTATGTGACTCAATCTTCACATCCTTCATCTTCTGTACCCAGCTCATCTCCACACCGTCCGCATAGTAGTTGCCATCGCTATCGACAATGATTTTACTTAGTTGTATGGCTCCTTTGATGGCTAAGCTAAGGACTTCTAGACTATCACTGAAATACTGGGAAACCTGTGAGACAAAAAATTCTAGTTTTTCAATCTTGTCATCCAAATCTTGAATACCTGACTCGATTTGAGACTTGGTATTGTAGAGGATGGTCTTCTCAGAGAAGGCTTTCCCCCAATTGAGACTAAAGAGGTCCGTGATTTGATTTAGCCAGTTCTCCCTCACTTGAATCTGAGCTTCTACGATGGCTAACTGCTCTTCCCTCAATTTTTTTAGTTCCTTGAGCTGGTCTAGGTCCAAATCACCATATCCAGAGACCTGAGCATCTGCATTTTTGTAGGATGTCAACTCTAGTTGGATATCGTCTATCGCTGCTTGGAGCTTTTTGATGCAGGGGATGATAATGTCTGTAAAGAGACCTTTACCAGCTGTGTAGGCTGCTCCTGCCAGCTCACCTGAGTCTAAAGAGGAAATCAGATGGTCACATCCACTAGATAAGCGGTCCGTGACTTCATTTGCGACTTGGAGGTTATTCGTCATGGCCTGAATCAATTCTTGTGATTCTTGTGCGCTGTATTTTACTCCCATGGTAGCCGATTCCTTTCTGATATCAGTTCTTCTCTAGCTTCATCGAAAGACCGACGAGCCTTCTTCGTTTGTTTTTCCAACGTATCCAGTTCCTCTTCTACATAAGAGTTGACTTGTCGCTGAATGGTTCTATTATCACTTTCGATTTGCTCTATCACTTGACGAGAACTGGGTGAGAGAGACAATAGATTTACCATGCGATGGTGAATGCTCTGAATATCCGAGTAAAAGTTTGTCAACTGCTGTTCATATTGCTTTTTAGTTGCTCGGAGTCTGTCTTCCTTATCGTCAATCTTGACAATCTCTCGCCAAAGTTTGTAGCGCTTTTCTTCATTTCTATCTGCCATTCCTTAGTAACTCCATCTCTTAGCTTGCTCTATATCACGTTTTTCAATCCTATGAGCAATTTCTGGAAACTTATTTGCTTGGGTCAAAACAGCCGAGCTGAAATCACTGACCGCCTGAAGCATTTGATTGCAGGCCTGACGTCCAGCTTCCATCCCAGCAATTTCAGAAGTATATGAAAATTCCACCTGCTGATTTTGCTTCTTGCTCGTGTCATACCCGACCAATTCATTAATAGCTGCCTCTGCTGCTATCGCACTTGATTTTATCTTTTCACCCATACTTCAAACTCCCCTTCTTTATTATATATTGACCATATCATAACACAAAAATAGTACGATTTCAAAACAAATCCTAAGGGATTAATTCGCCCATCACCTTAGAATAATCTCTATCATTCGGTGAATAAGTTTGACAGAGACGGCACTAGTCATTTTGGAGATCCTTTTTCTGACGCCTTATAGTTTGAGTAGTTTTATTAGCAAGGTTTGTCCTCCCCTCGTGAGAAACAGAAAAAAACAAGCCCTAAGAAAAATTCCTAGGGCTTGTCTTATGTGTCAAAATGAGCTACGTTTTTACTGACTCCTACAACTCTGTCCGATTTTCAATGGCTCGTAAGAGTGTGACTTCGTCCGCATACTCGATATCTGCTCCCACGGCTAGTCCTCGTGCTAGGCGAGTGACTTTGATACCAGCTGGCTTGAGGAGACGAGAGAGATACATAGATGTCGCTTCTCCATCCGCTGTCGCATTGGTTGCCACGATCACTTCTGAAACCTCACTATCCATAAGACGGGTCATGAGACTCTTGAGGTTGATATCGTCTGGGCTGATACCATTCATCGGAGAAATGAGGCCGTGCAAGACGTGATAGAGTCCGTGGTATTCTTGGATATTTTCCATAGCAGCCACATCGCGACTATCCTCTAACACCAAGATGGTTGTCTGGTCTCGAGTCGGGTCCGTACAGATCGAGCAAGGATCATCATCCGTTAAACGGCCACAGATGGAACAATAGGTCAATTCCCGCTTGGCAGATAGGAGATTTTTTGCAAATTCATTGACGTCATCATCCGACATTCCAATGGTATAAAAGGCCAGTCGGGTCGCTGTCTTAATCCCGATACCTGGAAGTTTAGAATAGCTGTCAATCAACTTAGCAATAGGTGTTGGATAAAGCATGGCTTCCTTTCTAATTCATTGGATGGTGTTGATTATATAAATTGATAATGTCGCGAGCAATTGCTGGCCCAACATTTTTGGTTAAATTGGTATTATGAGGAAAGACTACTGCAACTGCAATTTGAGGATTTTCTGTTGGAGCATAGGCCACAGCATTGGTATTATTAGCTTCTTGACCACCAGCTACATAGCTTTCAGCTGTACCGGTCTTACCACTGATAGAAACAGTGGCGCCATCTAAAAACGCCCGTCCTGTCGTTAGGGGACTAGTTCCATGCGATACTTGGTAAAATCCTTGGTGCAAGATTGCCATATCTGATTCAGAAATATTGACCTTGTTGATTTCCTTGGTATCTATTGCTTGGATTAATTCCCCAAGGCCACCCTTATCATTGTTATCGTATATTCCCTCGACAATATGTGGAGCTAGACGAACACCATTGTTAGCAATGGTCGCCACATACTGAGCTATCTGCATTGGTGTGTAGTTATCGAACTGTCCAAAGGCATTGGTAATGAAATTGGCAAAGTTATACTCTTTAGGAATAAATCCAGTAGATTCATCTGGTAGGTCAATCCCAGTCGCAGACCCCAAGCCATATTCGCCAAAGGTTGAACGCAATTTCCCCATAGCAGACTCTAGATTGCTGGTGCCGACAAACATATTAGGTTGATAGGTCTGACCCATCATTCCTAACGCGGTTTGAACCACGTAGGCATTAGATGAATATTCTAGAGCCTCAACGGCTGTAACCGGGAAGGAACCGTAATAATAAGGGGTATACCACGAATTGATAGGAGCAGAGCCTTGGAAGACGATTGGTTGGTCTGTCAAGGTTTGGTTGCCTGACAAGACCCCATTTTCCCAACCTGAACTGATGGTAGCTGCCTTAACGACAGATCCTGGAACAAAGACATTGGTGACAGTTCCGAGTGAGTCCGTGGTCAGTTCTCCAGTCTCTACATTGTGCTTCATTCCTGACATGGCTAATACAGCACCTGTCTTAGGATTGAGGGCTACTGCATAGACACCCTCTGAATATCTAGCTCCACCATTTGCAAGTTCTGAGTTGAAATAGTTCTTTAAAAGGTTGTCTACGCTATCTTGGAAGGCCAAATCAATGGTTAATTTGATATTTTTCCCCTTGCTTCCTTCTTCGATATTTTCTACACTCTCCATGTCTCCGTGCTTGTCCAAATGGATTTCCTTGACGGTTCGTTTCCCTTGCAAGACTTCTTCGTATTGCTTTTCAAGATAAGAAGTCCCTACGCGGTCATTGAGTGAGTAACCTTTTTTCAAATAAGCGTCCACTTCTTCTGCTGGAAGACCTGACTTCTCATTTGAAACGCTACCGACAATCGTCGATAAAGAGGTATCCAGTACTTTACGATCCCATGAGGTTGAAATACTGACACCTGGTAATTCCTTGGACGCTGATGCAACGAGAGCAACTTGGGTATCATCTAAGGCATCCGTAGAAATGGTTCCTGTCGCAAAATTTTCAACGGCATTGAGCTGACTAAAGAGATAGATTTCCTTTTTTTGGTCATCTGTATAATTGAGCTGACTCACGTCAATACTTTCAACCGCATTATTGTAAATTGTCGCTTCTGATAAACGATTCCCATCTGAATCCAGGCGTTTATCGCTTGGCAAGGATTCGACTGTTTTTTTGTAAATATCCTGGTCCGCCAAGTAATAGTCTGCAATCTGTCGATCTGTCAGATCAGGGGAGGTTACATTTACATATGTGAGAAGTTTCTTGGCTGTCTCCTTCAATTCAGCCGCCGTCATTTTATTGTTTCGTGTGAAAGAAACAACCTGCTTGACAGTATTTTCTACCAAGGGTTTCCCTGTTGCATCATAGATCTGTCCACGAGCTGAACTGGTTGTTACCCTTGTTTGGCTGGCTGAGGCCAATTTTGTTTCATAGAAATCTTTATTGAGCACCTGCATGTATAACAATCGACCAATAATGGCCATAAAGAGCAGGATGACAATCGCAAATAGTAAATTAAGCCGAATCGGAATCGAATGGCTATTAAATTTTCTCATACAACTAAGACTCTTTTCTAGAAAAATTCCCGATTTCCACCTTTATTTTCCCTAAAATAATAGAGTAAATAGGTAAAGCTCAGTACATTTCATTGTACCATATTTTATGGAGAAACTCTTGGAAAAGTCGAAGCATTTTTTGACTTTTAACTGAAAATGCCTTTTTATTTGGTTATCCTAACTTCTATGATATAATGATAGTAATAGTTAGGAAAGCGTTAACCTTTAAGACTTTGACTCATAAAAAGGAGCCTCATGAACAAGCCAGATATCGCAACCATAATCGACCTCCATTTTGAAGAATTAACCGAGCTCGAGCAAGAAATCGCTCGCTATTTTTTGAAAACTGAAACAATCCAAGATGATCTCTCTTCTCAGCAAGTTACCCAGAAATTACATATCTCCCAAGCAGCCTTGACCCGTTTTGCCAAAAAGTGTGGTTTTACAGGCTACCGAGAGTTCGTCTTTCAATACCAGCATCAGGCTAGTAAACAGGACACTCATTCGCATAAATACAGTCCTTTGACCAAACGTGTTTTGCGAAGCTACAGTATCATGCGAGAACAAACTCAGGATTTGATCGACGAAGAACAACTGGAACGCGTCGCCCAATTAATCGATGACGCTGAACGAGTTTACTTCTTTGGGACAGGAAGTTCTGGTCTGATTGCCCGTGAGATGAAACTGCGCTTTATGCGTCTAGGTGTTGTCTGTGAAGCTTTGACCGATCGGGATGGCTTTGCTTGGACGACCAGTATCATGGATGAAAACTGTTTGGTACTTGGTTTTTCCCTATCAGGCACTACCCAATCCGTCCTCGATAGTTTGTTGGATGCCAAGGAAATGGGGGCTAAGACCATTTTATTTACCAGTGCTCCAAATAAAAATAGTCAGGCTTATACCGAAACAGTCCTTGTCGCAAGTCATAGTCAATCTTCTTACATCCAGCGTATTTCCGCTCAACTCCCTATGCTCATTTTAATAGATTTGATTTATGCCTACTTTTTGGAAATCAATCGCGAGAGCAAGGAAAAAATCTTTAACAGCTATTGGGAAAATAAAAAACTCAATGGCTATCGTAGACAAAAACGCGTTAGAAAATCCTAGTTTGGCTGAGCCAAACTAGGATTGTTTTGTTTTAATACTCTTCGAAAATCTCTTCAAACCACATCAGCTTCTCCTTGCCGTACGTATGTTACTGACTCTGTCAGTTCTACCCACAACCTCAAAGCTGTCCTTTGAGCTACCACGGTTAGCTTCCTACTTTGCTCTTTGATTTTCATTGAGTATAAAATGGTAATAGGCTCCCAACATCCCTGCTGTGTTTTGGTGATGGGCAAATTCTAATCGTGTTTTTTCGGCTAGACTTGGTACTAAGGCATCTTTTAAGGCTGTGCGGATCTTCGGTTTGAGGATAGCCTCTTGCCCCATAATACCGCCACCGAGAATGACCACTTCTGGATTGGCAACGTAGCAAATATTTGCCAGACCTTTTCCTAGATAGTCTACCATGCGGTCAATCCCAGCCATACAGATCTTGTTTCCTTCGGTAGCTTCCTTGAAAATGCGTCGGCCATTCCACTGATCAACTGGATCACCATGAGCTACTGCTACATATTCTACCAAGGCCGTCGTAGAAGCAAGATCCTGAAAAGCTCCATCCTGCATGTGCATGTAACCAACTTCGCAGGCTGAGTTGCTAAATCCATGGAAGACCTTCCCATCCATAATCAAGCAACCACCGATACCTGTTCCAATGGTCAAGCAAAGGGTGACACTTGCTCCTTTACCTGAACCAGATACCGCTTCAGCCAGACCTGCACAGTTGACGTCATTTTCAATCTCACAAGGAATATTAAAGCTTTCTTCGATTTCCTTTTTGAACTGGGTTCCTGCGTAGTTAGGAATTTGAGGACCAGCATAGAAAATCTCACCCTTATCTGGATCCACCATTCCTGCAGAAGAAATGGCAACACCTGCTACTGGACTTTTTTCTAAATAGCTGGCTACGATATCTTTGGTTTTTTGTAAGATATGAGGTCCACCCTTTTGCGCCTCTGTTGGCATTTCATGCGATTCAACAAGTTGGCCTTCTTGGTCGATTAAACCATATTTGATATTGGTTCCACCGATATCAATTGCAACGTAGTGTGTCATAAATACCTCCTTATGGATTAGAGGAAGCGCTCCTTGGTTTCACGAATCAATTGAGCAGCTGCTTCTACAACTGGACGATCTTCTTCAGTTACTGGTGTCAATGGTGAACGAACTGAACCAATGTTCAAACCTTCATTGATCTTCAAAACTTCTTTGATGACACCGTACATATTTCCATGTGCAGCAGTCAATTTACCAATGATTGCATTGATAGCGTATTGCAATTCACGCGCTGTTTCCAAATCTTTCTCAGAAATCAACTCATTGAGTTTCAAGAAGAGTTCTGGCATCGCACCGTAAGTACCACCAATACCAGCTTTGGCACCCATGAGTCGTCCACCTAGGAACTGTTCATCTGGACCATTGAATACGATGTGGTCTTCTCCACCAAGGCTGACAAAGGTTTGGATATCTTGAACTGGCATAGAAGAGTTCTTAACACCGATAACACGAGGATTCTTCAACATTTCAGTGTAAAGGCTTGGAGTCAAAGCAACACCTGCTAATTGAGGAATGTTGTAGATAACATAGTCTGTGTTTGGAGCTGCAGCACTAATGTCATTCCAGTATTTGGCAACTGAGTATTCTGGCAAGCGGAAGTAAATCGGTGGAATCGTTGCAATGGCATCTACACCCAAGCTTTCCGCGTGGCGAGCAAGCTCCATACTATCTTTGGTATTGTTGCAAGCTACGTGAGCGATAATGGTCAATTTCCCTTTGGCAACTGCCATGACTTCTTCCAAAATCAATTTGCGGTCTGCCACACTTTGGTAGATACATTCACCAGAAGAACCGTTGACATAGAGACCTTGAACTCCCTTATCAATGAAGTATTGAACCAAAGCGCGCGTACGCTCTGGACTGACTTCTCCTTGATCATCATAACATGCGTAGAAGGCTGGAATGACACCTTCGTATTTTTTCAAATCTGACATAGATTTTCTCCTAAGATTTCTTTTTTCTGCTGAGAGCAGTTCTATTTTTTACAAGTTTAGTATACACCTTGTGAAAATCGCTTTCAATATCTTGTATACACTTAGATTTTAGTTTCTACTTGTATTTTAGAAACTGTAACGATTGAAAGTAGTTTCAGAAACAAGTCATCCTACTGGTATTTGGCGAAAATTTTCTCCATCAATCCTGCTTGGAGAAAGACCAGCAAACCAAAACCAAAGAGGATAAAGGCTGACCCACCCAAAAGGAGAGTGAAGGCGGATAGATAAAGAACCATCACAATGAGAAAGAGGATGGCTAACATGAGGAAGAACCAAGGAAAGTTAAAACTTGCCAAGATAAGCCCTTTTTGCAGCACTTCTTTCCAAGACAAATCATAGCGGGCAGCGATGGGATAACTAGCCAGCATCACGAGAGTGAGGAAGATGAGAATCCCCAAACAAATAGCTTTCACAATCTGGAAAGGCAAAGCAGTCTGTCCCCAGAAGAGATAGAGGTCTAGAAGGCTTAATGACACAATGCCCAACTCTAACAGACCTAACTGAAGCCCCAGTTTCAGATTTTGCTTGAAGGCTCTTAGATAGGTTCTGAAAACTGGAACTCTTCTGCTTCTCTTAATCTCAAACATGGTCTCGTAAAGGCTGATTTTCGCCACTCCAATCGTCACGATGGGCAAACAAGAGACGACAAAAAGAAGATTGACTGTAACGATATCCAAGACCTTCTCACTGAAACGCATGAGAAAATTATCTGTATCAAATGCTGCCTTGATAAGGCTTACTCCTTTTTGAGCCATGTTTGCTCCTCCTGATTCTTTTAATCAATCAAAATTTTAAAGAGATATTTGCGAACCTTCTCTTCCATACCTGCATAGCCATTTGGCTGGTGCGGTTCTCCTGGGAAGAAAATCGCAAAATTGTGATAGCCCAACAATAGTGGGTAGTGTTCATGACAATGGACAAAGCCAATGTCGCTCGCTTCATCGAATGCTACCGCTTCGTCTTTGATACGTGAACCGTAGCTCGAATATTCATGTCCTTCTACCAGCAAATGCAAATCTGCATAGTTCTTATGGTGCTCAAACTGATCATTTTCAGCTTGATTGAGGACATTTTCCTGCACAACTAGAAAGACCTTGTCCCCGTCAATCTCATACTTACCGAGTTCGAAAGAATCCTTACGGTGCTGATAGAGATAGTCGATAGCCTTGTCTAGATTGGGATGGATTCCCTTGTAAAAGGCGATGTTTTTCAAATCGTCAAAAATCATACTGTTTCCTTCGTTTCTGATAGTTACTATTTTTCAGTTTCGAATTATCTTTTCTCTATTTCCCTGTAATAGTGCGGACGGAAGCAAATTCCTTCGGTATTTCATTCCTAATTTTTGAGCCTTTTGCTCTTTCATCGTCAGTCTCAAAAATTCCGTCTAAGATAAGCGTAAGATGCTTATCTTAGATACCACTAAAGCGGAAAATAGCCACCATAAAACGAACCTACTCTAACTAGTATCATGAAAAGAGTTCATTCTTAAGTTTATAAGTGTCTGACAAAACTTCACGAAGTAACTGCATACTCTCCATTTTGTAGACACTTATAACTCTATATTTCCATGGCATGTCAAGACCACTTCTGCAATCTTGATACACTAATTTACTTTTCTTAACCTTTGACCGCTCCCATAGTGATTCCTTGAGTGAAGGATTTTTGGAAGACAAGGAAGACGGTTACGATTGGTACGGCTGCAAGAGCTGCACCTGCCATGATCAACCCATAGTTGGTTGCCATTTCGGCCTGCATGGTCGCAACCCCGAGTGAGATGGTCAAGTTTTGACGTGAAGTCAACATAACCAACTGCATGAAGTAGTCGTTCCAAGTATTGATGAAGGTAAAGATTGCAAGGGCTGCAAATCCTGGCTTCACGATAGGGAAGGCTACGCTCCAGAAAGTACGAATTTCACCACAACCGTCGATTTTAGCTGATTCAAGCAATTCTGTAGGGATATTTTCGCTGAACTGTTTCATGAGGAAGACCCCAAATGGCCATCCAATCAAAGGCAAGATAACTGCCCAAAGAGTATCGTGAATTCCCATGAAGTTAACGATACGTACCAATGGTACAAGGACAACTTGTTTTGGAAGAGCCATGGCAGCGATAAAGACTGCAAAGAGGATGCGTTGACCATAGAAACGTTTTTTAGCCAAGACATAACCTGCTAGAGAAGAGGTTGCGCAGACTAGGAACATGGTTACCAGTGAGATAAATACAGAGTTCCACATCCACTGCATAGCAGGGTTTTGCACCATGAGTTGTTGGAAGTTCTCCATGGTTGGCATTTTAGGGAACCACTGTGGCGGAATCATAATGGTATCCGGTTGTGATTTGAAGGCCCCTGTCAAGATCCAGTAGAATGGAAAGATGAACAGCACGGTCAACAAGAGCAAGATAATCGTTGAAATAACAGTGAAAGCTGTTAAGGGTTTCTTTTGTGTAGGTTGCATAACTGTCTCCTTTCTTTAGTATTCTACGTCGTTTCCGAGGATCTTGAATTGAGCAAAGCTGACAATGGCAATCATCACTGCCAAGAAGACACCGATGGTATTTGCATAGCCGTATTCTGTCAATTGGAAGGCTTTTTCGTAAAGGTAGTACATCAAGGTACTTGTTGAGTAGTTTGGACCACCAGAAGTCAAGAGCTGAATCAAGGCGAAACATTGGAATGAGTTGATGGTTGTGATGATCGCGATGTAAAGAGTTGTTGGAAGAAGGCTAGGCCATTTGATCTTCCAGAACACTTGGAATTCAGTCGCACCGTCAACACGCGCCGCTTCAACAAGTGAGTTGTCAATATTCCCCATAGCAGCGATATAAAGAATAATCGGTTGACCAACAGATGTTGTCAAAAGGATGATCATAATCGCTAGCAAAGCCCAGTTTTTGTCACCGAGCCAAGAAATGTTTTGGCTGATGATATGGCTTGACTTAAGGACAAAGTTTAGAATCCCTGATAGTGGGTCATAAATCCATTTCCATACAACCGTTACGGCAACACTACCTGTAACTACAGGAAGGAAGAAGACGAAACGATAGAAAGAACGGGCAATGGCATTTTGATGATAGGTTTGAGATGCTACAAAGAGCGAGAAGAGTACAACAATTGGTACTGATCCGATAACTAGGATAACGGTATTGATCAAAGACTTGGTAAAGACAGGATCTTTAAACATACGAATGTAGTTGTCCAAGCCTACAAACTCAAATTTCGTCATGGAGTAGTTAAAGAAACTTGTAATGAATCCCATAATCATAGGAGCCAAGACAAAGATCACAAAGAAGAATAATACTGGTGCTAGGAAAGCGTAGGAAATCACTGTTTCCCGCATACGAATTTTATTGACTTTCACAGTCGGCACCTCTCTTTCAAATAGAATAGTTTTTGATTTTCTTGAACTGTTTTAAAACCAAAATGAAATTTTTTAAGATTCGCTTATGTAAGAACTTCATTTTAATTTCGTGACAGTTCCTACCATTTCCAACAAAAGTCCCCCTTTTCGTACACCTTAGTGCACAGGGAAAAGGGGGGAATCAATCTGACTTAGTGCTTATTGTTTTGTAGCTTTTTTGATTGTTTCGTTAGCTTTTTCAGTGAAGGCTTTCAAAGCATCTGCTGGTTTTTCGTCACCATTTGATACAGATTGCAACATTGGGAACCAAAGTGTTCTCATTTCAGCAAAACCGTCAATTGTGTTGTAGTAAGGTGAGTAGTATTTAGTCCAGCCACTGATTGTTTCCATACGTTTGTCTTCATAAAGTTTGCCAAATGAAGTACGAACTGGGAAGGCACCTGTACGAACTACGTCTTTAGGACCCCATTCTTTGTCATCTGCGATGAATTGAACGAATTTCTTAGCAGCTGCGATTTTCTTATCATCTTTGTTGTTGAATACAGCAAATCCGTTTACAAGGTATTCAAGAGATGGTTTACCAGAGTCTGATGGGAATGGTACTTCTACCACATCTACCTTACTTGCTTCCAAGAGTTTCGCTTGGATACCGTTTTGAGCTGGTGCCCAAAGGATTGTGTATGAAGTTTGACCGTTCGCAAAGTTTTGGATGTCTGCTCCACCGTCAAATTGTGAACCATTGTTCAACAAACCGTCTTTGATCCAGCTAGCAGCTTTTTCAAGACCTTTGACGAATTTAGGATCGTCTGTTGTATATTTGGTTACCTCTTTGTCTGTTACAGAACCGCCATAAAGGTTTGCAATGAAGGCACGTGTTCCTTGGTCTCCCCCTTGACCAGAACTGAACAATGAACCTGGAGTGTAGCCTTTATCTTTAAGCGCTTTCAAAACTTTTTCAAAGTCATCAGTTGTCCAACCTTCTTTTACAAGGTTTGCAACTCCAGCATCTTCCAACATTTTCTTGTTCATAGCCATGTAGAATGGAGCTGAACTGATCGGATACATGTAAGCTTTGTCACCAGCCTTACTTGCTTGTACGATGTTTTCGTTGTTAACATCTTTGACGAATTCGTCTGTGAAGAGGTCGTTCAACTCAGCCAATTTACCATTTTTACCGTATTGGATGATACGTCCTGGTGCGTCAAAGAGTACGTCTGGCGCTGTTCCTGCTTCGATAGCTGTTGTAATCTTTTCTGGACCTGACTTGAAGTCGATGGTTTCCAATTTCACTTTTACATCTGGATTTGCTTTTTCAAAAGCTTCGATGATTGATTTTTCATAAGTTCCAACACCGTCACCCGTTTTTTCTTGTGTGAAGACTGGGAATGCCCACCAAGTGATTTCTGTTTTTCCGCTATCGCTACTAGAACTTCCAGCATCTTTACTTCCACCAGAGTTACCACAAGCCGCAAGGCCAAGAATCGCAGCACCCGCAAGTACTGTACAAGCTAGTTTTCTAAATTTCATTTGTATTCTCCTAATTGATAAGCGTATCCATATTGGATAATGAGTTCTTTATATTTGTATACGTTTTCATTTTATCCGACGCATCGACCACTCTCCTCTTTTTTGAGATTGTGTTATTTAAGACCGGCAACAAAGCGTTCCGTAATCTCTTTTGGTCTAGTAATCGCTCCACCAACAACGATACCTCGCACCCCATATTCAAGGATTTGCTTGGCTTGTTCTGGTGTGTGAATCTTCCCTTCAGCGATGACATCCACACCTGCTTCACACAGCTTTTTGATCAGTTCAAAGTCTGGACCATCTACCTTAGGACTATAAGAGGTGTAACCTGACAGGGTTGTTCCAACAAAATCAACACCTGCCTCAACTGCTGCTATTCCTTCTTCAAACGTGCTGGTATCAGCCATTAAGAGTTGATGCGGATACTTTTCTTTGACTTGTCGGATAAAGTCTTGGATTTCCAAACCGTCGTAACGTTCACGTTTGGTACAATCCAGAGCAATGACCTCGATGTCTAGTTCAGCCAGTTCATCAACTTCTCTCATCGTAGCTGTAATGAAAGGCTCCTGTGGCGGATAGTCGCGTTTGATGATTCCGATAATTGGGAGTTTCGTGACCTCCTTAATCTCCTTGATATCGCGAACACTGTTTGCTCGGATACCGACTGCTCCACCTTGCTCAGCCGCTTTGACTAGCAAGGGAATGACTCCTCCCGCTTCTGTATAAAGCGGTTCGTGAGGAAGTGCCTGGCAAGAGACAATGATTCCATCTTTGATTTGTTCAATCAAGGCTTCTTTGCTGATCTGTGGCATCCTCTTTCCTCCCTTTCTTGTTCTTATGGGCTTATTATATATTATTTGTTAAGCGCTTTCAATAGCTTGTGGTAGAATAGATTTCAGTTTCAAAAGTATTTTATAGAACAGACTATCCTGAAAGTAGTTTCAGACCTCTTATGATTTCGAATCAACCTGAATGTCGTCAAAAAAAGATAGCAGGCTTGAAAACCTACTATCTCTTCTGAGACTTATTCAAATACTTTTACTTATTATCCTTTTCTCTTCTTACCAAATGCAAAGAGTGATAAGAGGACGCCCGCAAGACCAAGGGAAATCAGTGAGCTTGTTTCCTTGCTTCCAGTATTTGGTAGACCCGTTTGTTTAACTGCTGGCGCTTGATAGGTCACATCTTGGACTAGAGACAGTTTGTTGTCTGCAGCCGCTAAGACTGGTTTGGTTTCTCCCTTATACTCTGGCACTTCAAGGACTGCTGCCTCAGCACCATTGACACCACCCTTATACTCTGGCAGGTCATTTGAAGCTGCCAAGACAAAGTTAGCACCTCCTCTATATTCCGGAAGCTCGTTTGAGGCTGCTAGAACCGCATTGACACCACCAGTGAATTCTGGTTTTTCTACTGTTGGAGCTGGTTCTTCACCTACTGTTGCCAATGGTCCAGTGTACTCTGGCATCTCTGCCACTGGGGCTTCCTCAGCATTAACACCTCCTGTGAATTCTGGTTTTTCTACTGTTGGAGCTGGTTCTTCACCTACTGTTGCCAATGGTCCAGTGTACTCTGGTATCTCTGCCACAGCCGCTTCTTCTGCATTAACGCCACCTGTGAACTCTGGAACCTCATGGATAGCAGCTTCACTGCCATTAATACCATCGCTTAGTTTAGAGCCAGCTAAAGAAACTGGTAAATTGTGCATGCTTTCAATTGCACCCTCAGCTAGACCTGTAATTCTTTGACCCATATCCTCTGGATCTATTGTGAATAGGAGAGTTTTTGTATCGTACTGGGTCATAAAGGTTGCTGTCTTGCCATTTGCCAATTGAAGGGTCGGAGCCTTGTTGACCAATACTTCCGAATCGAACTCCATGGCAATAATACCTGGCCATTTTTGGATAGCATATTTTACTTTTGCTTCTTTAGGAGAAATTCTGTCTTTGCTTAAGAAATCCCAGTTGAATTTCTTATAGGATAAAGTATAATCGTTTTGATTGCCATCCGCATGCTCATAAAGCAAACCATATTCGCCATTTCCGAGTTCTTGGAGCGAGTTGTAGGCAAACTTACCACTTTGTATAGGATTGTGTTTCAGCCATGTCAACTCACCATTCTCCTCAACACGAGCCAGGTGAACCAAACCATTGTTGCGCCCAGGACCACCAGCATTGCTGAGTAGAATGTATTCCTTGCCTTCATGCATGGTGTGAATAGCGGACATTTGAACATAAACGTCTTTTACTTGAGGATAACGTTTGATTTCTTTATCCCACGTTGCTCCCCCATCATGACTGGTCGCAACCTGAAGATCACCAGTCAACCCACGCATAAAGAGCTTGAGATCTCCATTATTCAACTGAACAACAGTTGACTCCGTATTTTGGGCGCCTGGATTATTCATGGTTGAAGAGTGAATGGTTTGGTTGCCTACTGGACGGTTATCATTAACTGCTTCCCCTGCTTGCCATGTTTCACCATGATCATCTGAATAAATTACACGAGATGATTGAGAACCACTTAGGTAGGAAACGTTGTTTGTTGTATAAACTGGAATCACCAGTCTTCCCTTATGAGGTCCTGTACGCAAGGCAATCCCCGTACCAGGTCCAGTTCCTAGGAAGTGCATCCAATCTTTCCGAATCCCATGAGTAATATCTTTTGGTGCAGACCAAGTCTTCCCATCGTCATCACTGTAGGACATCCATAGGTAGTTGGTATTGGAAACTCTAAAAATATTCTTTTCGCTATACTCAAAATAAATATTTCCGATTAGTTCATTCCCTTTATACAAATCCCCCTTATCGCTGTAGGCTGGTTTTTTAGGGTCAACGACGACGCGATAATCTGTCTTTCTATTTTGAGGGTCGAAAACCTCTCCGTTTTCTCGAATCGTATAGCGACCTGATTCTCCTTGCTTATATAAAACTTGATAAACTTTATCTCCCACTTGTTCATAAGCTTTCGGAGCTTGCCCCGGCAATGAAAATACTGCCTTACTCTCAAGGAACATGTCATAAATTGCAAAAATTCTCTTTGTTTCAGGGTCTTGCACCAAGGCCATATCAATATTGACTGGAGATGGCCATTCTGCATGTTTAGCGTGCTCATTGTCACGAGGATTTGAGATTACGATTCGGTCTCCCCATGTTTTTCCATTATCTGAGCTGCGACGAACAACCATCCCAATATCTCCCCAGTCAGAATGGTGCAAACGTCTTTCATCCGTTCCAGCAATCAGTGTTCCTTTATCTGTCTTGAGAAGAGCTGGGATACGATAACTCTTGATACCATCTTTATTTGGTTGATTGTTCCTACCACCTTCAAAGACGTCTTCTTTCTCAGTGACTTTTGCTCCCTCAGGAAGTTTCTGTTCCAAGTCACCTCTTTCAAATAATTGACTCCGTGTTTGAACTTCATCTGGGCTTAAAGCACGATCGTAAACAGTCAGGTTTCGAACTTGTAGGTTTGATGCCCAAACTGTTTTATTGCCCCGTTTGGTTGCTCCAAGTTGAGCTTGATTAACATCTGGCATATCTTTAATGAAGTTACCAGATTTGAGACTTGTTCGAGATAAGACACCATTCACATAGAGACGAACTCGACCATGAGGTAACTCTGCTGTCGGTTGTTCGACAGTAAAGGTCACGGAATTCCATTGTCCAGGGCGAACTTTCAAAGGAGCATCTGTATACTTATCATAGAACTGCTCTCCGTTAGCGCCACGCCCTTCAATAAGAGCTGTATTATCAAGGACCGACATAGTAAAGTACTCATTTTCCTTGGTGTCACTGGATACCGAGAAGAGATTGTAAAAACGTGGAGCTGACGCATCTGGTTTGAACTCCATGTGAACTGTAGCATTTTTTAGTTGCTTTAGTTTATCTAGTTCACTTGATAAATCAACTCTCTGACCATTTGCTGCATTGGTTTCAACATCTTCTTTTTCAAGGACAGGATTAGCATTTTTTAAATCTCTTGAGTAATAGTCACGAGGAATAGCACCCTGATCCTCTGATTCCTCTTCCTTATTTGCTTCTTCTGCAGGGGTTTCCGTAGAGGATGGGGTTTCTGATTCTGCACTCTCATTTTTTTTCAAATGATCTTGGTCCACCTCAACGCCGTTGTCTTGAGCTGCTGCCAATTTACCAGCCAAATCTTTATCCAAATGAGCAAGATCTCCCGAGGACGCTTCTTTTGGCAATTCTGATAAACCTTGACCAGGTTCGATAGTTTCTGTATTGGCCCCTGCTGCATTGGCTTGCTCTTGAGCTAAGACTGGATTTGCTCCAAATACTACTGTACCAATCACTACAGATGCCGCCCCGACTGCAAATTTTCGAATTCCGTATCGCTGTTTCCGATCTAAAGATTTGTAATTCATGTTTGTCCTTTCGTTTTTTATAAAATAAAGCGCTTTCTTTTTCTTTAAAAATTTTTATTGTCTCTCAAGAGACAAGTTTTTACAAGAAAGTAACCAACTTAATGAGAGCTCCCAATCCTCTCCCATTTTCTGCTGAGCCCGAGTTTTTAATCACCCAGCAGCCTTTTTCCTCCTTTCACAAGTGACTTTTCCTTTATTATACAACAAAGTCTTATATTTATATCTATGTTCTCACAGAATAGATTTTACTTTTAAGAATATTTTAATATTTTGAATTTTCTAAAAGTACTTTCAGGTTTTGGACATAAAAAAGAGAGCCTTTGCGCTCTCTCATTCATTATCTTACGTACTTAAAAGGAATTTCACTACCACAGAGCCAGTTATAGACTTGGTCATTGACAAAAACATTCATGGCTTCGTGAGCATACTCTGGCATGATGCGATAGGCCTTGTCGCAAGTTAGACGGTTGTAAATCGCAAACTGGGTAATAGGATAACAAACATCGTCATCCAAGCCCGTAATCATCTTGACCTCTCCTTTGATACGATGGGCAAGATTTTTCACATCGATATAGGCAAGAGTCGCCATAATTTCCTCCTCTGTTTCATGGAAGGGATCGTGGAACTTGAAATATCGGAAGAGTTCATCATAGGCTTCACTGGTATTGCCAATCTCAAGCACTCGTCTAAAGTCAGACAAGAAGGGATAGATGGCAACTGTTTTCTGAATCCGAGGATTGAGCGCTGCTGCAACCAGGGCTAAAGCTCCTCCTTGTGAGGCACCATAACTAGAAAGTCTTTTCTCATTCACCTGAGATAGACTAGCAACAATTTCAACCAACTGGTAAATATCCAGATAAACATCCTTATAAAAGAGATGCTCACGACCTTCCACAGCACCACGGATGATATGCCCCTTAACCGTATTTCCTAATGGAGAGCGCAAGCCGTCTTGCGAATAGCCCGACTGGCCCCGCACATCCATGGAAACAACACCGTAACCAGCCACAGTATAGGCCAGCATATCAGCCCAGTCCCAACCACGTCCCATATAACCATGGAAATGGAAGATTAACGGAACTTTCTCCTCAGTCTTTGGAAGGACGACGCGTGCGTAGACCTTGCCTTCATTTGTTCCTTCAAAGGTTAGCTCATAACACTTGACTTGGGAAATATGGAAATCTCTTTCCTCCAACTGGTAGGCTGGAAGTGTGGATACTTTTTTGACTTCCTCATCCCAGAAAGCATCAAAATCTTCTGGAACTTCATCCCGTCCTAGATAGGTCTTGATTTCTTCTAACAAAGCTGGATTTTTCATAGCATGCTCCTTTAGTTTTGTAATCGCTATCATAACTCTAGCATATCTAGAAAAGCAATGCAAGAAAGAATGCTAAATAGAAAGTGATTTTAGATTCTCTAACTTCAAACAGAGCACCTGAAAGTAGTTTTAAAAATAAAAAGAGCGTTTCCGCTCTTTGGTTATCAATAGGTGCTAGCTCCTTTCTCTAGTTTGACGGTTTGGAATTTCTTTTGGTAGGTTACTTTAATAGTCATGTGAGAGTCCTCGTTTCTTTTTGATGACTCTAGTATAAGACCCAAACCTAAAAGCTAGCTTATAGATTTCTTAGAAAAGGCTTAATCCAGATGTTCTCTCTTTTCTAAGTGGAGAGCAATCATGCGCCATTCTGGATCCTCTTTCCAACCTTCTATTGAACTAATGTAGCTGGCAACCTTTCTGGCTTCTTCTAAAATTGGAAAATCTTCGATAATATCAGCCACTTGAAACTCTGGAAGTCCTGACTGTCTGGTTCCAAAAATCTCACCAGAACCACGCATTTTCAAATCTTCCTCCGCAAGGACAAATCCATTGGTCGTTTCTGTCATGATACGCATGCGATCTTTCCCAGAGTCCGTCTTGGGATTAGCCACGAGAACAGCATAGGACTGCTTGTTCCCCCGACCAACACGACCTCTGAGCTGGTGAAGCTGACTGAGACCGAACCGGTCGGCATCCATGATAATCATGACAGTCGCATTAGGAACATTGACCCCAACCTCAATAACCGTTGTCGAAACCAGAATATCCGTCTTTCTCTCTTTGAAATCCTGCATGATCTGGTCTTTTTCATCACTCTTCATCTTACCATGTAGAAGAGCTACTTCAGCCTTGCCGGCAAAATGAGCTGTCAACTCCTCAGATAAGGCAATGGCATTTTTCAGATCCAGAGCTTCAGATTCTTCAATCAAGGGAGAAATGACATAGGCTTGAGAACCTTTTTGAATTTCCCCCTCTAACCAAGTCAAGACCTGAGGCAGCTGCTCATGCTTAATCCAGCGAGTCACAATCGGCTTCCGTCCTGCTGGCATCTGGTCGATAATGGAAACATCCATATCGCCAAAGGCTGTGATAGCCAAGGTTCGTGGAATGGGCGTCGCCGTCATCATGAGGACATCTGGATTGTCCCCTTTTTCCCGTAAAATACGCCTTTGGCCCACACCAAAACGGTGCTGCTCATCGATGATAATCAAGCCAAGACGAGCATAATCAACCCCATCTTGTATCAAAGCGTGGGTTCCGATAATCAAATCAGCCTCACCCTTGGCAATGGTCTCCAAGACTGCTCTCTTTTCTGCGGCCTTTAAGGAACCTGTCAAGAGAGCGAGTTTCAAGTCTGGAAAGAGGCTCCGTAGACTGTCAAAGTGTTGCTCCGCAAGGATTTCTGTTGGCACCATGAGAGCAGCCTGGTAGCCAGCCGTCACCGCGGCAAACATGGCCAAGCCAGCAACCACCGTTTTTCCGCTCCCTACATCCCCTTGTAGGAGACGATTCATGTGGTGGTCCGACTTCATGTCGGCCAATATTTCCCGCAAACTCTTTTCCTGAGCTTGAGTCAGGGCAAAAGGAAGATTTTCTTTAACGGATGTCACTTTTTCCTGGGACCAGTTCAGAACCAGACCGCTTCCCTGAACTCTATTTTCAGACTTGAGCGTCTGCAACTGCATTTGGAAGTAAAAGAGTTCCTCAAACTTGATACGGCGAAGGGCCTGCTTGTATTCTGCCAAATCCTTAGGAAAATGCATAGCACGAACTGCCTGACAACGGGACATGAGTTTGTATTTGTCCAGCAAAGGCTGGGGAAGATTTTCCTCTATCAAGAGGTCCAATCCCTGATCAAAGGCTGTCTTAATGACCTTAACCAGACTGGCCTGACTGATTCCTTGAGCCAGACGATAGACAGGCTGGAGGTCATCTTCCACCTGAGCCAGAACCTTCATCCCAGTCAGACTGGCCTTAGCACGGTCCCATTTCCCAAAGACAGCAAGGGTTGCACCCAACTCTATCTTATCAGCCAGATAAGGTTGGTTAAAAAAATTCACCGCAAAAACGACTTCTCCCTGCTTGAGGCTAAAACGTAGGCGATTGCGCTTGAAACCATAATACTGGACACTAGCAGGAGTCACGACTTGACCAGACAGAACCGCCTTTTCCCCATCTTCCAGATCTAGGACCTGCTTGGTCTTGAAATCTTCATAACGGAAAGGAAAGTAGAGCAAGAGGTCTTGCAAGTTTTCAATTCCTAGTTTAGCGTATTTCTCTGCTGACTTTGGCCCCACACCAGGCAAGACATGCAAGGGTTGATGTAGGTTCATGCTCCACTCCTTTCTTTTTAATAATATTCTCTCGGAATACGGTCACTGAGGAGACAAACCACCTCATAGTTAATGGTTCCACGGTAGGTCGCTACCTGAGTAGCTGTGATTTCCTTGTCACCGTTGGTGCCGATTAGGGTTACTTTTGTTCCTAACGGATAAATCTTAGGCAAACGAATGGTGATTTGGTCCATCGAAACCCGACCGACGATTGGGCAAGCTTTTCCATCTACCAAGACAGTGAAATTTTGCATATCTCGTGTCCAACCATCCGCATAACCGATTGGCACGGTCGCGATGACCTGCTCGCTATCCGCCTGATAGGTGGCTCCATAGCCCATGCAAGCTCCAGCTGGCACTGTCTTGACATGGACCAGAGCAGACTCCAAACTCAAGGCTGGTGTCAAGTCATAAGGCAAGTCTAAGACATCTCCACTTGGATTGAGACCATACATGGAATCTCCCATACGGACCGCATTGAAAATAGTTTCAGCATGCCAGAGGGTCGTTGCTGAGTTGCTGGCATGAACCAGCTCTGGAACTTCCTTCATACTTGCCAAAATAGCTTTAAAGCATTCTAACTGCTGATTAAAGTAGGTATCTGATTCCTCATCTGCAGTCGCAAAGTGGGTAAAAATTCCTTCAACGCGAGCACCGTGTTGCTTGAGCAAGTCTTGAGCCAGATCAGCTTCACTGGCCTCTCTAAAACCAATCCGTCCCATTCCTGAATCAATCTTGAGATGGACAGTCAAGCCAGTTAAATCTGCTTCCTTATCTAACAGCGCTTGAATCCACTCCAATCCTGCCACTGTCAAGGTGATGTCGTATTCTTTAGCTAGAGCAACAGCTTCGATTTCAGAAACTCCTAAAATGAGAATTTTCTTGTTTATACCTGCTTGACGCAACTCGATAGCTTCATCGATATTGGAAACGCAAAATCCATCAACAACATCCTGGATCGCCGTTGCAACAGCTACCGCCCCGTGCCCATAAGCATTAGCCTTGACTACTGCAAATTTGAGCGTACCATTAGGGATATGACTTCCCATTTGTTGTATATTTTGTCGAATGGCTCCCAGATATATCAGAGCCTTGGTTGGTCTATGTGGACTAGCTTTCATGATTTTCCTCCAAAATGACACTGGCTGTCACAAACTGATCTGTATGGCTGATCGACAGCCAAATTTTTCCTGAAAATGGGGACTGACTAAAATAAGGTGCCCCGCGTTCATTATTCAAAACTTCCAAATCCTGAAAGGTCAGTTTTCCAATACCAGTTCCCATAGCCTTGGAAAAGGCCTCCTTAGCCGACCAGCGACCAGCCAAGTATTCGATTTGTCTGCGCCCTTTGAGACTGGCAAAACGCTCCATTTCTTTAGGGGTCAGCACGCGCTTGGCAAAGCCCTCACGTCGTGTAACTGCCATTTCTATCGAAGCCAATTCTTCGATGTCAATTCCGTGTCCAACTATCATACTCACAAAAGGAGCTGAGATTCCCCCAACTCCATCCTTTTCACTTATTTTGTTAAGGTAGTGTAAATTTCTTCTACCAAGGCTACTGTATTTTCCCAACCTAGACAAGGGTCGGTTATGGAGCAACCAAAGACCTCTGGTTGGTTTTGACGACCATCTGCTAGGTAAGATTCGATCATAAAGCCTCGAACCGTCTTTTTAATCTTTTCATTCCAGTCACGATTCAGCAAGGATTGGCGAACAATGCGAATTTGTTCCATATACTGCTTACCTGAATTGTCATGATTGGTATCGATGATGATGAAAGGATTTTCAAGTCCCATGGTCTCATAACGATTGATGGCATTTAAGAGGGTTTCATAGTAGAAATTGGGTTCATTTTTACCATATTCATTCATGGCACCACGAAGGATAACGTGGGCCAAGGGATTTCCTGAAGTTTCCACTTCTTGGCCATGGTAAAGGAAGGTTTGCTTGTTTTGAGCTGCATATATGGCATTAAACATGACCCCAAGGTTCCCAGATGTTGGATTTTTCATCCCAACTGGAGCATCAATTCCAGAAGCTACAAAGCGGTGTTCTTGGTCTTCCACTGAACGAGCCCCTACAGCATGGTAGCTGACCAGATCATCGACCAAAACGAGATTTGACGGGTAGAGCATCTCATCAGCTGTCGTCAAGCCCGTTTCAGTAATCACACGGTAGTGCAGCTGACGAACAGCCTGCAAACCATTGATGAGACTAGGTGCTTCGCTGGTATTTGGTTGATGAATCATGCCCTTATAGCCATCTCCATTAGTACGAGGTTTAGCCGTATAGACACGCATCACGATAAAGATTTTATCCGCAACTTTTTTCTGCAAGTCTGATAAGCGATGAGCATATTCGAGCACTGCTTCTTCATTGTCCGAAGAGCAAGGCCCCATCACCAAAAGGATGCGGTCGTCCTCACCCGAGATGATGGCTGCCAGCTCTCTATCGCGGGCTTCTTTTTTTCGCAAGGCTTCAGGTGACAACTGGGTCGCAGCCTTGATTGCTTCAATATCAATTTCTTGACCTTTTTCGATAAATGCCATCTTACTCTCCTAGCGTTTGGTAAATTTCGCGAACAAGTGCTTCTGTGTTGTCCCATCCGAGACACGGATCTGTAATGGACTTACCAAAAACTTCTGGCTCATTTTGACGTCCATCTTCTAGATAGGACTCAATCATAAAACCACGAACGTATTTCTTGATTTTCTCATTCCAGTCACGGTTAATCAAGGTCTGACGAACGATACGGATTTGCTCCATATACTGCTTGCCTGAATTGTCATGATTGGTATCGATGATGATAAAGGGATTTTCCAAGCCCATCTTTTCATACTGGGCAATGGTATCTATCAAATTGTCATAGTAGTAGTTAGGAATATTTTTCCCGTATTCATTCAAGGCACCGCGAAGAATGGCATGGGACAAAGGATTCCCCGTTGTTTCCACCTCTTTACCGAGGAAGAGGAAACTCTGCTTATTTTGCGCTGCATAAATCCCGTTAAACATAACATTGAGATTTCCAGATGTTGGATTTTTAAATCCTGTTGAAAAGTCTGCTCCACTCGCTACAAAACGGTGCTGTTGATCTTCTACAGAACGAGCTCCAACAGCCATATAAGAAATCAAATCATCCACTAGCGGAAGATTTTCAGGATAAAGCATCTCATCCGCTGTTGTCATGCCAGTCTCAGAAATAACGCGGTAATGTAAATGACGAACAGCCTTGATTCCATTGATCAAGCTAGGTGCTTCTTTAGCATTTGGTTGATGAATCAAGCCCTTATAGCCGTCTCCATTGGTACGAGGTTTAGCCGTATAGACCCGCATGACCATAAAAATACGATCTTTGACCTCTTCTTGCAAAGCAGATAGACGCTTGGCATACTCGAGAACCGCTTCTTCATTATCAGATGAACATGGCCCAATCACCAAGAGAATACGCTGGTCTTCCCCACGGATGATGGCTTCCAATTCCTGATCACGTTGATTTTTTCTCGCAAGAGCCGCTCCCTCTAATTTGGACAAGGCGCGAACTTCTTCAATGTTAATTTTAGGACTTTTAGCTGTAAATACCATGATTCATCTCCTTATAAAGCAAACGGACACCAAGCAAAAAATGATTTTTACCAGGTATCCGCCTGTATCTTATCTCATATTATTGTCTCTTACCATGACAGTTCTTGAATTTCTTACCAGAGCCACATGGGCATTGATCATTTCGTCCAATTTGGCTCAAGTCCACATCTTTTGGAAGCTGAGTCTGCTGCGCTGAGATATTACGAGTCGCAGTTGTACTGATATTGTGTTCAGTTTGCGGACGTTCCTGTTCGTGGATTTGTGCTTTCATCATCAAGCGAGTTACATCGAATTCAATTGATCCAATCATGTCATTAAACATGCGGAAACCTTCTGCTTGATATTCTACAACAGGGTTGTTTTGGGCATATCCACGAAGACCAACAGCATTTCGCAACTGGTCAAGAGCGTCGATATGGTCTGTCCACTTGTTGTCTACAACACGTAGAATCAAGACTTTTTGGAATTCTTTCACTGCTTCTTCATCACGAAGTTTGGCAACTTGGCTATCATAAACCTTCAATGCACGTTGATAAAGCTCATCTTTGATGGCCTGATCTGACAGACCTGCGAGATCAGAACGGCTGATTGAATCTTCTGGAAGTAAGTTATACTTAGCAAAGTTCAGGATTGCTTCCAGTTTTTCATCTTCTTTCGAACGAGCATGTGCATCTACGATTCGGCCAATGGTACGGCGGATCATAGCATGGATTTCAGGTGCCAAGTCACGGTCTGCAGTGATGACATCATAACGTTGTGCATAGATGATTTCACGTTGTTCACGCATAACGTCATCGTATTGAAGGACTTGTTTACGAGTATCGTAGTTGTTTCCTTCAACACGTTTTTGAGCTGCTTCCACTTGACGCGTTAACATGCGAGATTCGATGGCTTCATCAGACATATTGAGACGTTCAAAGACACCTTTCAAACGTTCTGAACCGAAACGTTTCATCAAATCATCTTCAAGAGACAAGTAGAATTGTGACTCACCTGGGTCTCCTTGACGCCCTGAACGTCCACGAAGCTGATTATCAATACGGCGACTTTCATGGCGTTCTGTACCAATGACACAAAGTCCACCAAGTTCACGAACCCCTTCACCAAGCTTGATGTCGGTACCACGACCGGCCATGTTGGTCGCGATAGTAACTGCACCACGCTGACCAGCGTTCATGATGATTTGCGCTTCTCTGTAGTGGTTCTTCGCATTCAAGACTTCGTGAGGAACACCTGCCTCTACCAGTTTCTTAGAAAGAAAGTCACTCGTTTCAACTGCAACTGTACCTACCAAGACCGGCTGACCTTTTTGGTGACGAGCTTTTACATCTTCAACTACAGCCTTAAACTTCGCATCAAGACTGGCATAGAGAAGGTCTGAGTGGTCAATACGTTGGATTGGACGGTTGGTTGGGATTGGGATAACACGAATGTTGTATATTTCGCGGAATTCTTCTTCTTCTGTTTTACCAGTACCTGTCATACCTGCCAATTTCTTATACATACGGAAGAGGTTTTGGTAGGTGATAGAAGCTGAAGTCTTGGTCTCATCTTGGATTGGCACACCTTCTTTTGCTTCAATCGCTTGGTGCAAGCCGTCAGAATAACGACGACCTTCCATGGTACGACCTGTAAATTGGTCGACAATCAAGATTTCTTGCTCTTCACTAACCACATAGTCGATATCGAGAATCATGATATAGTTGGCACGGAGGGCATTGTCGATAAAATGGGTAAGAGCCACGTTTTCGACATCATAGAGATTTTCCAGTTTGAAATAGCTCTCAGCCTTGTCAATCCCATAATCAGACAAACCAATCGTCTTAGACTGAATGTCAATAATATAGTCATCCTTGTCCAAAGACTTCACAAAATGATCCGCCATGTGGTAGAGTTGGCTAGTCTCAACTGCATTGGCACCTGAAACGATCAAAGGAGTACGGGCTTCATCGATCAAGATCGAGTCAACCTCATCGACCAAGGCATAGTTAAGCGGACGTTGTACCATGTTTTCTGCACGAACGACCATATTATCACGAAGGTAGTCAAAACCAATCTCTGAGTTGGTTGAGTAGGTAATATCACAGAGATACGCTTCTTTTTTCTCCATTGGAGATTTGGCTGCCAAGTTGATCCCTACTGACAGACCAAGCCATGAGTACAATTCACCCATCTCAGTCGCGTCACGTTCTGTCAGGTATTCGTTGACAGTAACTACGTGAACCCCTTTACCTGCAAGGGCATTGAGGTACACCGGCATGGTCGCCGTCAAGGTTTTCCCTTCACCAGTACGCATCTCTGGAACATCACCATGGTGAAGAACAATCCCACCCATGACCTGAACTTTATAAGGGAAAAGTCCAAGGACACGTTTTGCTGCTTCACGGACTACCGCAAAAGCCTCATATAACAGCGAATCAAGTGATTCCCCCTTATTGTAGCGTTCTTTAAATTCGTCAGTTTTTGCTTTTAGTTCTTCGTCCGACATTGCGGCCATTTGGCTCTCATAATTAAGAACCTTATCTGCCATCTTTTCTAGACGGCGAAGTTCTCCTTTATCATTTTCAATAATCGTTTTTAAAATATTAGCCATGATTTTCCTTACTTTTAATTCTGAATATTTTAGAATGTTCTTTTCATTTTAGCATATTTACTATTATTTTTCAAGAAAGAATCCTTGTTTTACAAGGGGAAAAAGGGTTAGAAACTGGTCTAGTCCATCATTATTTTATGTTTAATTTCCTAAAAACACTGGCAATATACCAAAAGAGCAAAAGAGATTAATCCAGAAGGCCATGCAAAATAGCACTCCAAAGATAAAGAGACTGATTTTTTTAATCAGTATGGAGTATAGAATGGATAAAACACCAAAGACCACGAAGAGTTTTTTCATAACGAAATAATAAATTGAAACTTCTCCTATTTGCCAATCCCAAGGAAGGAAAAATACGAGCAACCAGAGAAGGCAAATCATAAGGATATATCTCTTGTAGTGCGCTTCAAGAAAGGCTTTTGTTTTCTCCATAGCAAACCTCCATTTCAGTCACTGCCTCTTCCCTTTTATTATACCAAAAAACCTGGAAAAGGCTTTCCAGGTTTGAGTTTGAAATCACTAGTCATACTAGAGAAATTCCTTTATTCATAGGCTGATTCACTTTATTGACTTGATGAAGATGTTCCAAAATCGACCTTAGGAACTGTCTTGGCTTCTTCTGTTTCTTTAAAGGTTTCAGCTTCTTTAAAGTTCATCATATTCGCAAAAAGCACGGTTGGAAAACTTCTCAACTTTTGATTGTACTCGGCTGCGACTTTATTATAATCCTTACGTGCTACAAAGATACGATTTTCACTGCCTGAAAGTTCGACCATTAGTTGCTCAACATTTTGATTGCTCTTGAGTTCTGGATAATTCTCCGTCAAGGAAATCAAGCGGGAAAGAGCAGAGCTCAATTCTCCCTGAGCCTTTTGGTTTTCTTCCGAAGTTACTGAGCTACTACCGATTTTAGCTCTAGCATCAGCAATCTTGGTAAAGACTTCGGTTTCATGATTCATTTGTCCTTTAACGGACTCCACCAAGTTACCAATCAAGTCCGAACGACGTTGGAGGGCTGTCGAGACATCGGCCTGAGCCTGCTCCACTTTAGTCTGTTCACCAACCAGACCATTATAGGTCGTCACTGCGGAACAACTTCCCAGAACTAGTAGTCCAAAAAAGATCGCCACTATTGAGAGAATTACTTTATTTTGTTTCATATCAAAACCTTAACACTTTCTTTTATAAACTTTTCTGAGAAAATACTCAGATTTTAAATCAATTTCCCAAACTTTGTTTTTATTTTTAATTAAGGAGTGAACTCTTGCAAAGGAGTCACCTTACTGAATGGAGAAATCGGTTTGAGCTATATACGATTACTCACCAGTCATCAGACGAACCGCCGCCATCAAAGCCACCGCCGTCCCAGCCTCCAGATGAGTCGGAGCCTGAGTCAGACCAAGAAGATCCTGAATCTGATGAGTCGCCGCCCCACCAGCCACCGCCAGAATCATCGCCATGTGAACCACCACCACGACCTCCAGATATAAATCCGATGATCATCACGATGAAGTAAATGAGAATTCCAAATCCGATAACTCCATCACTCGAACTGCTTTTTCGATGCCGTCTCGAAGAACTGCTCTCACCAGCATACCTTTCAAGTTCCCTTAAGCGACTAGAGTTGCTAGTGTAGCCGTAGCTACTTTTAGAACTTGAAGCAGTCGTACTCGATCCACTATAAAACATGTAGTTGAGATTGTTTGCTATAGAAAGAACTCCATTGCTGTAGTCTCCCTTTTGAAAGTAAGGTCGTGCTGTTTTCAAAAATCTATTGGTCTGATAGTCCGTGATCTTACTGGCCACATTATTACTGGTTTCAATCCGTGATTTTCTATCCTCAACAGCGACCACAATCAAGGCGCCGTTGTTGTCTCCCGAGTAGCCAATCTTCCAAGCTCTAGCTGTTTCGTTAGCTACAGTTTCGATTGTTTCTCCATCCAGGCTTTTCACAATGTAAACACCCATCTGGAATTTTTCTGCTTTTTGACTATTTACCTTATTCAAGCCTTGGATCAGTCTGATTGTATCATCAGTCAGATAGTGATTGGGATCATAGATTCCGTACTCAGGTTTTTCAGGTGCTGTGAATGCTGATAAGAAGAGAAAGACCATCAGCAACCCAAGCAAGCGAACCAACAAACTATGTTTAAATAATCTGCTTTTTTTCATAATAACCTCCCTGATAAAGGAAAATTGATTTAAGGAATTATAGCATTTTGATTTTTACAAAGAAAGTGCATTTTCATTACAAATAGATTACAAAATCTAGGAAAATGATTGAAATTTGATGACAGATTCTCCCCCAATTTGGCAGGTTCTTTTCTCCCCTTTTAGTATAGAAAAAAGAAGACTATGAAGTCTTCTTTTAGTTTATTTTTGTAGAAAAACAAGCAAGGTTTACTTGCGTTTTCTCGCGATCAAGTGAATCGGTGTTCCCTCAAAGACAAAGGCCTTGCGGATTTGATTTTCCAAGAAACGTAGGTAAGAGAAGTGCATGAGTTCTTCTTCATTGACAAAGATGACAAAGGTTGGTGGCTTGGTTGCCACTTGAGTCGCATAGAAGATTTTGAGACGTTTGCCTTTGTCTGTCGGTGTTGGATTGATAGCAATGGCATCCATAATGACATCGTTCAAGACAGCCGATGGGATACGGGTGTTTTGGCTTTCACTGATTTGCTTGATCATCTCAGGCAGTTTGTGGAGACGTTGCTTGGTAAGAGCTGATACAAAGACAATCGGTGCATAAGGCAGATATTGGAACTGCTCACGGATATCTTCTTCCCATTTCTTCATGGTGTGATTGTCTTTCTCAAGGGTATCCCACTTATTGACCACGATGATCATCCCTTTACCGGCTTCGTGGGCAAATCCAGCGATACGCTTATCATACTCACGAATACCTTCCTCGGCATTGAGGACCATCAAGACCACGTCAGAACGGTCAATGGCACGCATGGCACGCATGACAGAGTATTTCTCCGTATTTTCGTAGACTTTACCAGACTTACGCATACCAGCTGTATCAATCATGGTAAACTCTTGTCCATCCGTATCTGTAAAGTGGGTATCAATAGCATCACGCGTTGTCCCAGCTACTGGACTAGCAATCACGCGGTCTTCTCCTAAAATAGCGTTGATCAAACTTGATTTTCCAACGTTAGGACGGCCAATCAAGCTAAATTTAATCACGTCTGGATTTTCTTCTTCAACCTCATTTGGTAGATTTTCCACGATGGCATCGAGAACATCCCCTGTTCCGATACCGTGGACAGACGAAATTGGCAACGGTTCGCCCAATCCCAGAGCATAGAAATCATAGATGTCATTTCGCATCTCAGGATTGTCAACCTTGTTAACGGCAAGGATAACAGGCTTATGGGTTTTATAGAGTTTGCGGGCTACGTACTCGTCCGCATCTGTAATCCCTTCTTTCCCAGACACTACAAAAACGATGACATCAGCTTCTTCCATAGCGATTTCTGCTTGGTGCTTGATTTGCTCCATGAAGGGAGCATCGACGTCGTCAATCCCTCCAGTATCAATCATACTAAAGGAACGATTGAGCCACTCACCCGTCGCATAGATACGGTCACGTGTCACACCTTCAACATCTTCTACGATTGAGATCCGCTCACCAGCGATCCGATTAAATAGGGTTGATTTCCCAACATTGGGACGTCCCACAATGGCAATAGTTGGTAAGGCCATGTTTTCTCACTTTCTACAATAACTTTTTCTGTTCTAGATTCTTCCGAGTTGAACTAGGTTCGGCTTGCCCAAACTGCTCTGCTAAACGCTGACTCCAAGAGGTCGTCGCACGCGCACCAGCATAGTCTGCCTGTTCTTGGTCATAGTCAAAAATCGCTTCAACTGGCTGTTCTTGGTATTCTTCTTCAAAAACCACTTGGCTCAAAGGCAGTCTTGGTTTGACATCATGTTGTTGGTTTGGCACGCCAAGGGCAATCCCAAAAACGGGATAGGTATAGTCAGGCAGGTTAAAAAGCGCTGCTACCTCTTCCGACTTGTATCGGACCAAACCGATAATCACACCACCATATCCCAGACTCTCAGCCGCAAGCAAGGTATTTTGCCCAGCAAGCGCAGCGTCCACAGACGTGATGAGGAGACCTTCCACTCCTTGGGGTTGAAAAGTGTCCGTATGAAGTCTCGCTCCCTTTTCAGCTCGGTTTAAGTCACCAACAAAAAGCAAGAAAGCAGCTGACTGGCGAATGGCTTCCTGAGGAACCAGTTCATATAGGGCATCTTTCTTCTCTTGACTACGTACAAGAATCACAGAGTAGGATTGAAAATTTTTCCAAGATGACGCCATTTGTCCAGCAGTCAAAATCTCTTCCAAGTCCGCCTGAGGAATTTCTTGCTCCTTAAAGCGACGAACTGAAGTATGAGCTTTCATCAGTTTAATGGTTTCTGTCATCGGCGATTTTCTCCTTCTAGTCTTGTCTCCTCAGCCAAATAACGGATTCGCTCCATAACCCGTCTAGCTTCCCAAGTCTCATCATTTCCATTCTTTCCTTTGGCAAAATGTTTTTCCAAATCTTGGAAATTAAAGTTGGAAGTAAAGAAGGTCGGCAAATCTTCCTGCATGCGATACTGGAGAATGACTTGGAGAATCTCATCACGCACCCAAGGAGTCGACTGCTCCGCACCAATATCATCCAAGATCAAGACTTCTGCTAACTTGATGTCATCCACCAAGGTCTTCACAGATCCTTCACCAATGGCATTTTTCACATCAATGACAAAACTTGGATAGTGGAGAATCGTCGTTGATGCCCCACGTTTTTCAGATAGGTCATGGGCCAGGGCCGCCATCATGAAACTCTTACCGACACCAAAATCTCCATAAAGATAGAGACCTTTTCGGATACTAGGGTAAAGATCAACAAAGGCATAGAGTCTCTCAAAAATAGGCAAACGTCCTAAGTCATCCAGATCAATATGAGCCAATTTCGCTTTCTTGAGACTTGCTGGTAGATTGATCAATTTGAGACGATTCTTGATTGCCGCCTCTTTTTCAGCCGCGATTAGTTCTGGTGTTTCTTCATAAGATACATCCGCGTAGCCGTGATTCATGACCAAGATAGGCTTGTAGCCACGCGCTATATAGTCCGCATCCCCACGAAGAAACTTATCCCGTTCTGTAATATATTGGTTGAACTTGGAGATACTACGATTTAACTCCTCTTGGCTGAGGGATTCTTTCTGGATAAAAGTTGCTACATCTGGGTCTTTCATAATCTGCTGGACTAGGTCCTGATACTGAAAACGACTCGTCTGACGTTTAATAACGTCACCCACACTTTCCATCTAGTCTCCTCCTTCTTCTAATCGGGCTAACATTTCTTGTTTTTTGCGTTCTAGTTCCAGACGAGTTTCCTCACTGGTTTGATTTTTATATTCTGGATTGCTCCACTTGGGAACATTTGTCTTAGTTGAGCTGGCCTTGTTTTTCTGTTCTTCTTGCCCTTTTTGCTGGTGTTCTCGAATCCGAAGCACGGCTTCCTCTGCTGTCCGAATCTTGCGATAGGCATAGTCGTTTGCGACCTTCATAGCATATTTTTCATTGACATTAGCCGAATCAACCTTGTTAAAGGTTAGAAGCAAGACGATATTGATGACTTCGTCCAACAAGCCTAAAGATGCCATCTGGTGAAGGAGTCCTCGCTCACTCTGGGTGATGTTCCCCTTACGAGTCTGCTTGATTTCCGCTAAAAATTGTAGGGGAGTTTTATTTTTGGCTTCCCTGATAATGGTCATTTCTTTGGGGCTAAAGTCAGAAGAAACCTGCTTTTGCGCAATTTTTTCACGCATGCGTTTGACTGAAATAACCTGAGCCACCGCTGTCACCTTGGCTAATTGATAGGTTTCAAACCAGGTCCATTTTTTTTCATCTGCGATGGCAAACAATTCCAAAACATCCGTTTGCTCGTCTTCAAAACGCAAGCCATCTCGAACCATCAGCCGCTGGAAATGTTCCAAGTCAAAATCGTTTTTTAATTTGCTTTTTGACTCGCTTGGGGTCACTTCTTCAGTCAGGGTTGGAAAGACTTGGCTCAAAGAAACAGAGAGTGCTTCTCCCTCACTTGGAGCCTGCTTCATAGCAGAAACAGCTGTATCCCCAATCTTTTTCTCTAATAATCTGCTATAGATAGAATGACTTAGAAATTCCTGACTGGAGAGGGGAGGATGAAGCTGTAATTCATAGGTTTCTCCCCTTTGATAAAGGGTCAACAAATCCAAGGCAGACAAGACTTTGAAGGATTGGAGCAAGGTCGGCATGCCAAAGTTTAAGTGGTTGAGGATATGGGAAAAAAGGTGTTCCTTTTGCCCACCATCCCAAAAGGTAATGGCATATAGATAGAGGCTCAGTGCCTCCTGACCGATAATCGGGAGGTAGCACTGCACCAGAGAAGAGGTATCTTGTGACACCCGATTATTCTTTAGAAAAGAAAAACGGTCATTTGGCTTCATTTACTTTTCCTTTTTCTTTTTTGAGGACTGGGTGATCTGCTGGAGCAGACTCTCCAACTCACTCACATCCTTAAAACTACGATAAACACTGGCAAAACGAACATAGGTAATCTCATCAAGCTCTGCCAATTCTTCCATGACTAAAGATCCAATATATTCACTTTGAATCTCATTCTCACTGCGACTACGGAGTTTTTGCTCAATACGATTGACCACCATGTTGATTTCATCACTTGACACAGGACGCTTCTGGGCTGAACGGATAATCCCATTAAAGATTTTATCTCTTGAAAATTGTTCTCGCGTACCGTCTTTTTTGACGACAACTAGCGTTCTTTCTTCTACTCGTTCATAGGTTGTAAAACGATGCTGACACTCGTCGCACTCACGTCTTCGACGGATGGTATTTCCTTCTTCGGCTTGTCGACTATCAACAACACTAGACTTGGTAGCCCCACATTTTGGACAACGCATGCATTTCCCTCCTTGTCGTTTTCTTTTCATTATACCATTTTTTGAGCAATTCCCAAAACAATTCTTATTTTCACTTGACAAGTTTTTTGTTTTATTGTATTATTCGATTAGAACAATAAAGATAAAGAAAGGAGACTATGATGTCCTGGTCATTTGATAATACAAAACCCATTTATTTACAGATTATGGAAAAAATTAAACTACAGATTGTTTCCCATGAACTGGAACCCAACCAACAGCTCCCTACTGTGAGAGATTTGGCGAGCGAGGCTGGTGTCAATCCCAATACCATTCAGCGCGCCTTGTCTGACCTTGAACGTGAAGGATTTGTATACAGCAAGCGGACAACTGGTCGTTTTGTCACCGAGGATTTGGACCTCATCCTTCAGTCCCGCAAACAACTTTCCGAGGAGCAACTGCAACACTTCGTCTCTTGCATGCTTCAATTTGGCTACAAAAAAGAAGAACTGCCAAATGTATTAAGCGACTATATCAAAGGAGTTTAAGACTATGACACTACTAGCACTTGAAAATGTATCAAAATCATATGGAGCAACTGCGGCACTTGACAATATCTCGCTAGAGATTTCAGCTGGAAAGATTGTTGGGCTCCTCGGACCAAACGGATCCGGAAAAACAACCTTGATCAAACTGATCAATGGTCTTCTTCAGCCAGACAAAGGACGTGTTCTCATTAACGGACAGGATCCAAGTCCCGCTACCAAGGCGATCGTCTCTTATCTACCAGATACGACTTATCTCAATGAGCAAATGAAGGTTAAAGAAGCCCTGACTTACTTTAAAACCTTCTATCAGGATTTCAATCTTGAACGCGCCCAACATCTGCTTGCAGACCTTGGCATTGATGAAAATAGTCGCTTAAAGAAACTATCAAAAGGAAACAAGGAAAAGGTCCAACTCATCCTCGTTATGAGCCGTGAAGCCCGCCTCTACGTTCTAGACGAACCAATTGGAGGTGTAGATCCAGCTGCTCGTGATTATATCCTCAATACCATCATCAACAACTACTCACCGACTTCTACGGTGCTGATTTCAACCCACTTGATTTCAGATATTGAGCCAATCTTGGATGAGATTATCTTCCTCAAGGACGGAAAAGTCGTCCGCCAAGGAAATGTTGATGATATTCGTTACGAGTCAGGTGAATCAATTGACCAGCTCTTCCGCCAGGAATTTAAAGCCTAAGCAAAGGAGATTATTATGTTTTGGAATCTAGTTCGTTATGAATTTAAGAATGTCAATAAATGGTATTTAGCGCTCTATGGAGCTGTGCTTGCAATTTCAGTTTTAATTGGAGCTTTTCTTGGTAGCCTTAGCCAGAGTTACAATTCTAACAATGCTGTTTATTTCATCTTCTTTTTGGTACTAGTCTTTGGAGGACTCAGCGTCACTCTTTGGATTGCAACAATCTTTTTAATCATCCGAAGATTCAAGGGGAGTGTTTATGACCGCCAAGGGTATTTGACCCTGACCTTGCCTGTCTCTGAGCACCAAATCATCATCGCAAAACTTTTAGGTGGTCTTGTCTGGTCCATCTTAAGCTATATCGTCTTTATCTTGAGTGTACTGATTATCTTCTTCTTAACACCAATAGAAAAAGACTTCACTGTCCTCTATAACTTCATTTCCCCTTACCTCAGCTACGGCTGGCTGTACGCCCTATCACTATTTGTCGGTTCGATTACATGGATTTTATCCATTTACCTCTCCATCTCAATCGGACAACTCTTTAATGAGTATCGAACAGCTATGGGGATTCTAGCCTATATCGTCATTGCCATCGTCATTGGTTATGTTTCTCTCTTTTTCCGAATTGAAAATGACTTTAACATGATGATTGGTACAGAAATCTTGCGCGATCTCTTTTTATCGGCTATCTACTATCTCGGTACCTACTATATTTTGAAAAACAAGGTTAATTTGCAATAAAAAACGCCCAGCTTACAAGAGCTGGGTTTTGCTTTAACTCAATATCAAACTGGCTACAATAGGGCTAACAAAAACATAGAGAATACCGGTGACACCGATGGCCAAGCCACCCATGGCTCCTGCTACCGAGCCGTATCGAAAGGCTGTTCCTGTTCCGACTGCATGACCTGTTCCACCGAGGGAAAGACCAACTGCCACTGGATCGTCAATTTTCAACCACTTCAAAAGGGTTGGTCCGATCACACTGGTTAAGATCCCAGTCGCTACTACGACGACCAAGGTCACAGTCGTTAAACCCTGCAATTTTTCTGTAATCCCCACTGCCATAGCGGTTGTCACTGACTTGGGAAAGAGAGAAATGGCTAGGAAAAAGTCCATACCAAATATTTTCGCTACTATGGCAGTGAAGCTAGTATTGACCACTACTGCTAGCAGACTACCAAAGAGAATACTCCGAGCATGGTGCTTCATCAAGTGAAAACTCTTATAAAGCGGAATCCCTAGAGCCACTGTCGATGGGACAATCAAATTATTCAGATAAACCCCACCTTGGTAATAATCTTGATAAGAAATCCCCGTCGCCTTAAGGAAAATAATGATAAAAATAGCCGACAACAGCAAGGGTGTTGTCAATGGATGTGGAAAACGTCTGTAAATCAACATCCCCACTAGATAAGCTAGGATAGATAATGCAATCCCAAACAGAGGATTGGATACAAATTCACTCATTTGGCATCTCCTTTCTCATAATCTCCCTCAAATCGTCTCTTGATAAACTGAACCACTAGGGCTATGAGGATAATATTGATGACAGCCGCAAAAAAGACAATCAAGACGATGGGCAAGAGATAAGGAGCAATCACATCGAACTTTTCCATGATTCCCACTGCTGGCGGCAAAAAGAGAATGGTCATATTGGCCAGTAAGAAATTTCCGACCATGTTGACATGCCTGGTTCTCAACCACTTGAATTGTAGGGCTAGAAAGAGAATAATCAAACCGATAATACTGCCTGGGATGGGCAGATGAAAGAAACTGGAGATTCCCTCACCGATTAGAGAAATCACAAAGAGAATCATTAATTGAACATATAATTTCATCCTAAACTCCATGAAATAAACTTCTTGCATACCAGTTTACTCTTTTTTCAGAAAATTTCAAGGAAATATTGAAATTCTTCTTTCTTGCAAGGATTAGTTAAAAGTAGTATAATAATTGCATGCGCAATCATCTTGTGTTATAAAGATACTCAGTAATGACTTTGTGATTTTTACTTTGAAAAGAAAGGAGAAAGCAATGACCTACTTAGAAAAATGGTTTGACTACAACCGCCGTCAAAAGGAAATGGAAGCCTTGTTGGAAGAAACTATTGCCCAGCAGAGTGAACAAAGGCTGAACTTGAAAGAGTTTTACCTGCTCTACTATCTGAATCTAGCCCAAGAAAAATCTCTACGACAGATTGATTTACCCGATAAACTCCATCTCAGCCCAAGCGCTGTTTCTCGAATGGTGGCTAGGTTAGAAGAGAAAAACTGTGGCTTGCTTAGTCGCAGATGTTGCGACCAGGATAGACGGGCTAGTTTTATCTGCCTGACTGACGAGGGACAAACAACCCTGGCTTATCTACAAAAAGCCGTCGAAGAAAGACTAGAAACCAGTCTTGATTTCTTGCCTTAATAAGTATTTTTTGAAAAAAGTTGCGTGCGCAATCATTTTTCTTGACATTCCTCTTTCCAAGGAGTAAAATAAAGTCAAGATCGAACAAAGGAGTTTTATATGATCGAAATTACCTATCTAGACGCCAGCAAGCAAGAGAGAACCATGACTTTCGAGTCATACCAAGACTTTGAACGTTCTCAACAAGCCTGCCTTATCGGCGTCGCGGATTACTACCCAGTTCAAAAATTAACCTACAATGGTCATGATTTGGACTACCATGGGACTTATGGAGATGTCTTCTTCTATCTCATGAAACAAGATTTAAGCCAATATAACTAAAAAAGGAGAAATACAATGGCAAAAGCAATTACAGATGCAACATTTGAACAAGAAACAAAAGACGGTTTGGTCTTGGTAGACTTCTGGGCAACTTGGTGTGGTCCATGTCGTATGCAAGGTCCAATCTTGGATAAATTATCTGAAGAACTTTCAGAAGATGTCTTGAAAATCGTTAAAATGGACGTAGATGAAAATCCAAATACAGCTCGTGCATTTGGTATCATGTCTATCCCAACCCTTCTTTTCAAAAAAGACGGCCAAGTTGTGAAACAAGTTGCAGGTGTTCACACTGCAGAACAAATCAAGGCCATCGTTGCTGAATTGAGCTAATCAAACGAGAGACCAAGTGGATTCATTTGGTCTCTTTTTCTTGCCCTTTGCCATTTTTCAAAAAATATGCTAGACTGTAGGTAGAATATCACGATGTTTGGGACATGCCATCGCTAAAAAAAAACCTCTACTTGGTATTTTTTAGCTCCCCTAAAGGGAGCTTTTTGCGTGCTCTGAACATTTCCCATTTTGGAAGGAGTACTATGAAACGTCAATCAGCCTTGGTCGTCTTTAGCGGCGGTCAAGATTCCACAACCTGCCTTTTTTGGGCTAAAGAACACTATGAAACGGTTGAAGCCGTCACCTTTGCCTACGGCCAACGTCATCATCTCGAAATCCAAGTTGCTAGAGAAATCGCTAAGGAACAAGGCATTCGTCATCACATCTTAGATATGTCTCTGCTGGGACAAATCACTGAAAATGCGCTGACCTCTGATATGGAAATCGAGCAAAAAGAGGGAGAGGTTCCCAATACCTTTGTTGACGGTCGCAACCACCTCTTTCTTTCCTTTGCAGCAGTTCTTGCCAAACAACTTGGTATTAAAGACATCGTGACAGGTGTCTGCGAGACAGATTTCTCAGGCTACCCTGACTGCCGGGATGTCTTTGTCAAATCCCTTAATGTTACTCTCAACCTTGCCATGGATTATGACTTTGTTATCCAAACACCTCTCATGTGGCTAGACAAGGCTGAAACTTGGGAATTAGCCGACCAACTCGGTGCCTTTGACTATGTTCGTGAAAAGACCTTGACCTGCTACAACGGAATTATTGGAAGTGGCTGTGGAGATTGTCCAGCCTGCCACCTACGTCAGCATGGTTTAGATGTTTATCTCTCACAGAAAGGAGAGAGATAATGTTTTTTGCACCTAAAGAAATCAAACAGGAAACTGGGGAGTCTCTTGTTTACAATCCTCACAGAACCCTGGTATCAAAAGAGTTTACTTTCGACGCTGCCCACCACCTCTTTCACTATGAGGGAAAATGCAAATCCCTGCACGGCCACACCTACCATTTGCAAATCGCTGTCAGTGGATTTTTAGATGAACGTGGCATGACCTATGACTTTGGAGACATCAAAGCTATCTACAAGAACTACTTAGAGCCCCACTTGGACCATCGTTATCTCAATGAGACCCTGCCCTATATGAATACGACTGCTGAAAATATGGTTTACTGGATTTTCCAAACCATGAGTCAAGAGTTTCCAAACGAACGCGGTCTCCGTTTGGAATACGTTCGTCTCTATGAGACTCCAACTGCCTTTGCAGAGTTTAGACGGGAGTGGTTAGATGACTAGGGAACGTGTCCTCAAACTACCTGTTCTGGAAATTTTCGGCCCAACCTTTCAAGGTGAAGGTCGTGCTATTGGGCAGAAAACCATGTTTGTCCGCACTGCTGGTTGCGACTACCACTGCGACTGGTGCGACTCTGCCTTTACTTGGGATGGTTCTGAGAAGCCTACTCGCATGACAGCTGATGAAGTCATCGCTGCCTTAGATAAATTGGGAAGCTACGACTATGTAACCCTATCTGGCGGAAATCCCGCAATCTTAGCAGCCAACATGGCTGAACTCGTCACCAAGCTCAAGGAACGCGGTATCACTCTAGCTGTTGAGACCCAAGGCTCTCGCTGGCAAAATTGGTTAAAAGACATCGACCAAGTCACCCTCAGCCCCAAACCTCCTTCCTCCAAGATGGAAGTCAACTTCGAGACCTTGGATTTCATCGTTTCCCAACTGGACCCAGATAAAGTCACCTTTAAAATCCCTGTCTTTGATGATGCAGATTTGGCCTTTGCTAAAGGAATTCAAGAACGCTACCAACCCGATGTTCTTTTCTTATCAGCTGGAAATCCTGAGCCCAAGGCTAGAGGCAATATTGTCCAAGACCAACTAGATCGCCTCAAAGAACTCTGGGAACGCATCGCTGCCGACGATAGCTGGGGCAATGTCCGCGTCCTTCCTCAACTCCATACCCTCCTCTACGACAACCAACGTGGGGTTTAAGATTAGAAAGAAAAAATCATGTCACAACAAGAAGAAATGAAAAACCTAAGCCTACTGGGCAACAAAGAAACCAACTACATCTTTGACTATCAACCAGAAGTCCTCGAATCCTTTGACAATCGTCATGTGGAAAATGACTATTTCATCAAATTCAACTGTCCTGAATTTACCTCGCTTTGTCCTATTACGGCTCAGCCAGACTTTGCGACGATTTATATTTCCTACATTCCTGACAAGCTCTGTGTCGAGTCAAAATCCCTCAAACTCTACCTCTTTAGCTACCGAAATCATGGGGATTTTCACGAAAACTGTATCAATACCATCGGGAAAGACTTGGTCAACTTGCTAGACCCTCGCTATTTAGAGGTCTGGGGGAAATTCACTCCGCGCGGTGGTATCTCAATCGACCCCTACTACAACTACGGTAAGCCAGGAACCAAGTATGAAGGCTTGGCAGAACAACGCCTCTTTCAACACGACCTTTATCCAGAGAAAATTGACAACCGCTAAACTCATACTCAATGAAAATCAAAGAGCAAACTAGGAAGCTAGCCGCAGGTTGCTCGAAGCACTGCTTTGAGGTTGTGGATAGAACTGACGAAGTCAGCTCAAAATACTGTTTTGAGGTTGCAGATGGAAGCTGACGTGGTTTGAAGAGATTTTCGAAGAGTATAATACGAAAAAGCCCTGTTCCTCAAGATGAGGAGCAAGGCTTTTTGAATTTCAATTATTCTTCTGTTCCAAGGAAGTTTTTCGCAACAAGTGCTGCAAGAACGCCACCAACGATTGGGGCAAGGATGAAAATCCATACTTGTTGAAGGGCTGCACCACCTACCAAGACAGCTGGTGCCAAGCTACGAGCTGGGTTTACTGAAAGGCCAGTGATGTTCAAGCCCACAAGGATCAAAGCTGTCAATGACAAACCAATCACCAAACCAGCGATTGCACCATTGCCTTTGCTTGCTGAAGTTACAGTCATGATAACTAGGACAAACAAGAAGGTTGCGATAACTTCAAACAAGAAACCACCAAAGACAGTGACACCGTTTGCCAAGGCATTTTCACCAAGACTAGCAGTTGACATGCCTGAGTTAGACAAGAGGAAGAATACCGCAGCTGACGCAAGGAAAGCTCCAACTACTTGTCCAAGGATGTAGTTTACAAGCTCTGAAGATGACAAACGTTTGTTTACAAACATAGCGATCGAAACTGCTGGATTCAAGTGAGCACCTGAAACAGTTCCGATTGAGAAAGCTGCGACTACGATTGCCAAACCAAAGGCAAGAGCAATCCCAAGGTGCCCAACACCTTCAACACCATTCCCAAAAACAACAGCTCCTGTTCCGATGAACACAAGCATAAATGTACCGATTAATTCAGCAACAAATTTTTTCATGATAAGTCTCCTTTTTTTCGAACTATGTATTAGTCTATCAAAAGAAGGAAAGGGTTTCAAGAAAATTGACTGGAAAGTTATTTGAAAATCATGAAACGACTCGCTTATCCTTAGTACTGAAAAGATTGAATAGCTTCTTTCAAGTCATCTTGTAAAAGTTTATGACAGTCTAGTTGAAGGTAAATTTCCAGCAAACAAGATCTGAAGTTGGAAAATTTATAAAAATCTTCCTTATCTTCTATCGGAAAGTCAACAGTTTTTATCCAAGAAGCTACTTGTTCTTGCTCTAATTTTCCTTGCAAAATGGGTTCATAAAGTACTCTAGCTAAGCGCCATTCCTCATCATTTGTAAAACGAATGGTAATTCTTTTAAATAATTGACCCAGTACATCAAAAACTTCAGAAGCTCTGTTACTAGGAAAATCTGGATGACAAACGACTTCCGTCAAGAGATCAGCTCCATGCGCAAAAGCGTGAACCCAACCATACTGACTTGAAAAACCTGTCGTATCCTTTTCTTTTTTTAGGTAATACAAACCTTGAGATAGCATAGCATTTCTTATATCAGTTTTTAAACCTTTATAGAAAAGACAGTGCTCATTACCATCTGCAGACAAAAGATTGGCATAAATAAGCGCCCTAAAAGAACGTTTAAGAGCCGAAACTCCTCTACTATCAATCTCTTTGTATAGACCTTCATCAGAGGAGACCTCTTCTGAAATAAACTGAAATTGCTCAAGGGAAAACAACTCTTCTTGAATCCCTCTAGCCAAACTCGTAAAAACAAGTTCGTCTCGAATTTCTGGAGAGGGATCTCCTAAATGCTCAAGCAACCACTGAATTTCTTCTCGACTATAGCTTGGTTTTTCTTCTGTCACTTTTCTTTGTAATTTTTGACGCATCTCAAGTACCTCTACATTTCTAGTAATTTATCAAAAAGCCATCCGTAGATGACTTTGAAGAGGAATATTTGGAAAAATTGGAAAGGAACATGGCATATTTAAAGCACTATTTTTTCTTTTTCGGAGTTAAATCTTCAAAAGATGTACTATTTTTACTAATAGTCTCGCTAATGGCTTTTTGTCCCAACCCATTAATTGAGCTATCCATTTGAGTTGCTAAAGTCGTTACAGCAGTTTTATTTGTCATAGCAAGAACCCCTATCTCCTCATCGTACTTATCTACAATACCTTTTCTACCTGACTTTATAGGAGGAGCACAAAATGCTTTGATAGCTGCTCTTTCTAATGTTTTTTTGATTTCTCGCCTGGCTGATTCTGACATAGGTCCAATCAAAGCATCTATGACTAAATCCACTAGCATTTCTTCTGCCTCCTTTCTAACTCATATAAGTCTTTTCTTTGACTATAACTCTCTTCTAACTCTTTTTCTAAGCAAGAGCGCTCTTTTCGGTACTGAGTCTGCAATTCTTCATCTTTTGCCTCTATTTTAGCATACTGCCGAAGATATTCACTACTCGTCTCACTTGAATAAGATTCTAATAACATCAGAAATTGGTGATGCTCCCCATCATCTCTAGATTTCTGTCTACCAAAATCATAAGCGATGTTCTCAAACTCCTCATATAATCTGGTCAACTGAGAACGATTATGATCTAAACTTTCATAGGATTCTTCTATTTTCTTCTTAGCAGTTCTATAGTCATCCTCCAAGGACCAAAGTCCCTCTTCTTGCTTTTTTATTTTAATTTGAATTTCTTCTAGTTTGTCCATTGATTAATATCCCTTGCCAAGCTTTCATCTCCTTCAACTGCTTGTTCAACACCCTTCTGAATATTCGTTTCCAAATCTGTAAAGGCTTTTACAATCTCAGCTGATTTACTTACTTTGTTATCAAAATGTCTCTGAGTCTCACCCACAATACTATCATATGTTACCCCAGCTTCTGCATAGACATCCTCTATCTCATCATAAGTTAACTCTGTTACAAACCAAGGAACTTCCTTACTTTTATCGTAGAGTGTTTCAGCATCCGCAACTGCTTTTTTCGCCACTGCCTCAATCTCGCTGTGTCCGTTGCTGACACTCTCTGTCATTGCTGTCGCAACAGCTGTCGCTTGAACGCTGTCCAAGAAAAACATCTCATGGCTATTTATACTGCCATCTGATAAAAATTGCGTATTCAACTGCTTTAGAAGTCCGTTTTTGACTTCCTGTAATTTCTTAAGAGTTTCATAGTTCTTCTTTTCAAGTCCAGTCATCTTCTCTGGACTCTGATTTTCCAAAATATCCTTGATTTGGTTAATTTGATTTTTATCACCCGTAATATATGGGTCAATACTGTGACCACCGGAATTTTCAAGCAGATAATCTTCTCCCAAGTAGACACCCAAAAAAGGCATTGAGATATTGTTAAGAAAGTCGTCCTGTGTTCGAATTCTTACCACTTGACCTGTGAATGTCTTTTCTTTATTGATTATCTTCTCCCTTGCCGAATCCCAGGGAGTTAGATAATCTATGATTCTATCTTTAGATTCGATCAGACCTTCTAAATAGAGAGGGGCTGAGTTATATACCACAGTACGCGGAGCATTATACTCTAAGGCTACCCTCTGAGCGACATTCCCTCCTAAAGAATGCCCGGTAAGAGTAATATTATCACCGTATCTCTGTCGAATCCTTTCATAAAATTTGAAAGCTTCATCATAATGAAAACCGAGCGCCATGGCTATACTACCGATATCTGTCGCGACATCAGTCGCTATGTCCGCATTAGGATTCGTTCCCGTATAGGCTATAATCACTTCTCCACTGTCCTTATCTAGGAAGGCTGTACCACTTGTACCAGTAAAGTCATCATGAAAATCATCTAGATATTGGAGGTTGGGAGGGAGTTTTTTCTTAGAGTACTTTTCTACATATTGAAGTACATTATTGTCAGTTGCTCCTTGATTAACTCGCACATTCTCAAATTCATAAGTTAAATTAGAAGCATCTAAGGTCGGCACATTACTATTTGGCATCTATCTTCTCCATACTCTTACTTTTTCCTGTTATAAGTTCTGAATGAGATATATTTTCTCCGTCAAAAACCACAGGATAACCGTATTCATAGCCAATAGTTGCAGAGTGGTCTGCACTAATAAAAAGGTCTAACGACTCACTTGATTGTATATGGAAGTAATCCTGAATAATTTTACTATTTACATTTTTATAAGTAATAGAAGCATCACCAGTCTCCCAATTATAGTACGTTTTTTTGAGTTCCAATTGAGACAAAATCGCTTTATTTAGTTCTAACTTTTGAAATAAAAACCCATCATAAAACAAATCATCTTTAGAAACTTCTGGATTCAAAAATTCCAATCCTTTTTCAGTGTACACAATACGGCTTTCTAAAAGCACTTTTTCTTCATAAGGATTACCTTGAGCTTCTATTCTTTTAAAATTACCAGTTATTTCTTTTGTTTCTGCGTTTCCTACGAGTTCAATCTTCTGGTAACGAGAATAGTCCTTCGTCTCATCGTAAGTATCAATACTTCTAATCTCAAATCCCTCCGGAAATTGCTTAAACAAGTCAAAGAGATTCTCGGTTGGATAAACTCGACTGACCTCAGAGACTTTATTCTCAATCCATTCTCGACTATTCTTGTTCTCTCCACATCCTGTTAAGCCTATCATTATCACTCCTCCTAAAAGTAACATTGTGAGAAATATGCGTTTTTTCATAACCTTCTCCTTATTTATAATATTTCATAAAACAACTAATCATAGTTCCCTTATAGTATACCATAAAAGCAATATTTCCTTGCATATTATTCAAATTCGTAAGTCAGATTTGCTGCATCTAGAGTAGCAATACCACTATTCGCTGTATCCTTTTTACTCATACTTCTCTCCTAATTCGATACTCTCTCCTTAAAATAATAGCCATCATTAAAATCAACAGTAACAGAATAGTAATAAAAGTCATCTAACCTCAAAGAACTACCAAATCCTAGCACTGTTTCAACTTGTTGCTGTTTATTAAAATATTGGTTAATCGTTGTGTTTTTAATAATATAATCTATATCAAAAGAACCATTATTTCCGTTAAAATGTTTGTTTTTTAATGATAATTTACTTAAAAATTCTTTATCTATACCAAGTTTTTGAAACAAGAAACCATCAAACTTCCATATTTTTTTAGCAGTTTCTTCATCAGAAAAAATAAATTTATTGTCTACATATTGAACACTTACTACTTCTTCGCTTTCTGGTGCATCATCCTTCGCTGGGATTTTAGAAAGAGTACCCGTTATTGTATGCAATGTTGCATCACCTTTCAGCTTAATTTCTGTGATAAAATCGTCAATTCCATCACTTTTCTTTTTAAAATAAACCTGCTCAATCTCAAACCCTTCTGGAAATTGCTTAAACAAGTCAAACAGATTCTCTGTTGGATAGACACGACTAACTTCAGATACTTTGTTCTCAATCCATTCTCGACTGTTCTTATTTTCTCCACATCCCGCCAATCCTATCATGATCAATCCCCCTAAAAGTAATATTGTGAGAAAAGTGCGTTTTTTCATAACCTTCTCCTTATTTATGATATTCAACAAAATAGCTAACCGTAGTTCACTTATAGTATACCATAAAAGCAACAATTCCTTGCATCTTGTTCACATTCGTAAGTCATATTCGCTACGTTTAAAGTTAGAATTTCACTACTCACCATTATTCAATTCTCCATTTGACACTGTTTCTCTAAAATAATAACCGTCTTTGTAATCAACATTTACAGAATAGTAATAATAATCATTACTCTGCAAAGAGCTCCCAAATTCTAATACGCCATTTTCAAGATCATCCTTTTTAAAAAATTTGTTTATTATTGGATTATTCACACTATAAGATATGTCAAAACCATTAGTTACACTGTTCTAACTCTTACTTTCTAATTTAAACTCAGATAAAATACTTTTATTAATCGTTAATTCTTGAAACAGAAAACCTTTAAGTTCCCAAATTTCCCTCGCTCTTTCTTCATCTGAAAAAATAAATTGCTGTTCTATGTAATTAACATCTATAATGTCTGTCTTTTTTTCTAACTTTAAATCTTTTCGAATTAATTTACCAGTTATCGTCTTGAACTGACTATTTCCGGTTAAATATATTTTTATGCTAACTTTATCATTCTTGTAAACTTGATAGACCTCAAACCCTTCTGGAAATTGCTTAAACAAATCAAACAGATTTTCGGTTGGATAGACACGACTAACCTCAGAGACTTTGTTTTCAATCCATTCTCGACTGTTCTTATTTTCTCCACATCCTGTTAATCCTATCATTATCAATCCTCCTAAAAGTAATATTGCGAAAAACAAGCTTTTTTTCATAACCTTCTCCTTTTTTATAATATTCAATAAGATAGCCACCATCATTCTCTTGTAGGATATCATAAAAGCAATATTGCCTTGCGTCTTATTCAAATTCGTAAGTCATATTCGCCACATCTAAAGTTGGAATTCCACTATTGGCCGTTATATACCTCCGCATTTGATACCGTTTCTCTAAATGTATAAATACTATCGTAGTTGACAGTTACTGAATAATAGAAATAATCGTCTTTTCGATATGAGCTTCCAAAACCTAATGTCGCTTGTTCATTTTCATCTTTTTTAAAATACTGATTGATAGTTTGATTTTGAACTAAATAATCAATATCAAAGGCTCCATTGTTCCCATTATAACTTTTGGATTTCATAGATAATGAAGATAGAAAAGAGTGATTAATTGTTAACTTTTGAAATAAAAATCCATTAAAAGGCCATAATTCTTTCGCCTTCTTCTCATCAGAAAAGATAAACTTCCCATCAATATAATCTACTTTTATAGTTTCTTCTGGCTTTTCAGTAATATCATCAGAAGCACGTGTTTTAGTTAGTACTCCGGAAATTGTTTGGTTACTACTATCTCCTTGTAAAGTTATTTCGATAATATAGTTTCCACGTTTTATAAATACTTGATTTACTTTGACCCCCTCCGGAAACTGCTTAAACAAATCAAACAGATTCTCGGTTGGATAGACACGACTAACCTCAGAGACTTTGTTCTCAATCCATTCTCGACTGTTCTTATTTTCTCCACATCCTGCCAATCCTATCATGATCAATCCCCCTAAAAGTAATATTGTGAGAAAAGTGCGTTTTTTCATAACCTTCTCCTTATTTATAATATTCAATAAGATAGCCACCATCATTCTCTTGTAGGATATCATAAAAAGCAATATTGCCTTGCGTCTTATTCAAATTCGTAAGTCATATTCGCCACGTCTAAAGTTGGAATTCCACTATTGGCCGTTATATACCTCCGCATTTGATACCGTTTCTTTAAAATAATAGCCATCATTGTAATCTAGTAAAATTGAGTAGTAGTAATAACCCTCATTTTGTAGAGAACTTCCAATCTCCAGTACGGATGTTTCAGAATCATTTTTATGAAAATAATTATTAACTACTTCATTTTCTGTAAAATATAAAATACTAAAACCATTTGTCACACTATTATACGATTTCTCTTTTAATCTTAACTTAGACAATTCTGTTTTATTTAAAGTCAACTTTTGAAATAAAAATCTGTCAAACTTCCACATTTTTTTATCAGTTTCTTCATCAGAAAAAATAAATTTATTGTCTACATATTGAACACTTACTACCTCTTCTTCGCTTTCTGGTGCATCATCCTTCGCTGGGATTTTAGAAAGAGTACCCGTTATTGTATGCAATGTTGCATCACCTTTCAGCTTAATTTCTGTGATAAAATCGTCAATTCCATCACTTTTCTTTTTAAAATAAACCTGCTCAATCTCAAACCCTTCTGGAAATTGCTTAAACAAATCAAACAGATTCTCGGTTGGATAGACACGACTAACCTCAGATACTTTGTTCTCAATCCATTCTCGACTGTTCTTATTTTCTCCACATCCTGTTATTCCTATCATTATCAATCCTACTAAAACTAACTTTGCAAAAAACATACGTTTTTTCATAATACTCTCCTTATTTATGATCAGTTCAATCAGGATATTTAAAATGTTATCAAATTAATTAAAAACACTATTTCTATCATCTATCCAACTTGAAACTATCTCACTCATTCCTTCATTTGGGTTATCCTTAAAAGCAATATTAACATTCAATCGATAACCTTTTGTATTATTATAAGATTCCGCTCCACTTATAGATAACATGTGTTCTCCATTTGAATTAAGGAAATTATTTATCGTAGAGTTATCACTAATATAATAGATTTCAAACACATTGCGATTTGAAAAATATCGAAACTTTTCAAGCTTCATCTTAGATAAAACATCTCTATTAAAACTTAATTTTTGGAACAGAAAACCTTTATAACCCCAAATTTTTTCCGCTACCTCATTGTTAGAAAATATAAATTCACCATCCTTATATTCTACATCAACATGCTCTTCCACTTCTTCTTTATATGGATCAGTAGAGATTTGTATAGTCTCTATCTTTCCTTTTATGGTTTGATTTTCTGCATCTCCATCTAAGGAAACTACTGTTCTAAGCGAATCCTTATAAAATGTTTGAGTAATATTAAACCCTTCCGGAAATTGCTTAAACAAGTCAAAGAGATTTTCGGTTGGATAGACACGACTAACCTCGAAGACTTTATTTTCAATCCATTCTCGACTGTTCTTATTTTCTCCACATCCTGTTAATCCTATTGTTATCAATCCTACTAAAAGTAACATTGCGAAAAACGCGCGTTTTTTCATAACCTTCTCCTTACTTATAATATTCAATAAAACAGCTGACCATAGCTCCCTTATAGTATATCATAAAAGACTGATATGACTGTTTCATCTATGATGTTAAAATCCTGTCTAATTCATTTTAAACCACTGTAATCCTAAAGGTCATGATATAATAGACAATGAATAACAAGCATTACTTGAAGGAGAAATATATGAAAAAATCGTTCAGACTTTGTTGCCTAGCTTGTGTGACAACACTAGCCTTAGCCCTTGGTGCTTGCTCATCAAAGCCATCTACTAGTTCTACAAATAATTCAAACAATCAGGCTTCTACCTATCACAAGAAAGATGTAACTGGTCCTGCTGCTTCATTTGACTGGAATGCCAAAGTTGAACCTACCAACTATGAGAGAACCTTTGTTGAAACAAACAGTGGCAGTCAATTTAATAAAACTCTAGATCGCACGAAGGAGGCGGCTGAGAATCTTGAAAAAAAGAAAAAGGAAATTTCGGATCCTAAGGTTCAAACAGCCCTCAAATTAGTGGATGCCGTCTTTGCCAATCAAGAAAATCTTGACCTAGTTGTGAAATCAGCGGGTGCTAGCAATCAAGAAGAGTTATTTGATAAGATTTGGAACGAATATTTAGTCCCTGAGTTAACTAAAATCCGTCCGAATTTTTCAAATGATACCGTCTTTGAATATAAAGGAGAAAAATATCCTCTCAAAATTTATGCACCTATGTTTTTCAAGGTCAACACCAATGCATTAGGAAAAGCAGGTGCCTATACTCTTGAGGAATATAAGGTAGAAGGCGACCTGGTTTATTTGAAATTTATGTCCCCAGCTGTAGATACTTACCAATACGAAGTCAAGGCTACTTATCATGATAACTTCCAAGACTTCTTTCAAGGACTGGTGGAAGAACAACAAAAGGTTCTTGAAACAGACTATGGCAAAGCTCTAAATATTCGATTTGTTTATCAATTAGCGGCGCTTGATTTTAAAGCGAATAACTATGTCGACTTAGAGGGAATGGATTATCTTGATCGTAACACCCATTACCTCGCCATAAAAGTGAATAATAATGGTGAAGCTAGCCTTGATAATGAAAATCTCGCCAACCTTTTACAAATTAGCATGAAGGCTTCAAACGAGGCCAATAAAGGAAAATTTGAATAAATCTTTAAAACATAAAAAAATCACCTCAAACAGGTGATTTTTGTGTATTCATCTTATCGATAAACCGTCTTAAATCCGTCCTTTACTCCCCCAACTCAGCACTGTAGGCGATAATCTGATCAACTGTGTCTGACAAAAATTGGATGGTATCACGGAGTGGTTTGTCTGTTGAGATATCAGCACCGATAATCATTGCTGACTCAAGTGGTGTCTTGCTGCCACCTGACTTAAGGAGATTGAGCCAATCTTCAGCTCCGGTTTCTGAATGTTTCAGATGAAGGTAACCAGCTGTTGAGATGACAAGGCCAGCAGAGTAGGTGTAGCTATACAAGCCCATGTAATAGTGAGCTTGTCGCATCCAAGTCAAGGCCGCATCGTCGTCAATTTCAATAGCATCTCCCCAGAAATCTGTCAAAACTTCCTTCATAATGCTGTTGAGCTTGTTTGCTCCAAAGGTCTCCCCTTCCTCAATCAACGTATAAACCTTACGCTGGAAGGCTGCTTCCAAGAGGTGGGTGATGAAATTATGGAAGTAGGTGTCTGTCAAACGGTGGGCAAGAGCGAAGCGTTTTTGACGTGGGTCATCAGACTGGTGCTCCAAGTAGTCACTGAGAAGCAATTCATTGAAGGTTGATGGCGCTTCAACGTAGTAGGTCGACATGTGGGCATTGAAGTAGCTTTGGTGATTGTCTGAAAAGATAAATTGACCAGAATGCCCAATTTCATGAATCAAGGTATAGACATCGCTCAAACGACCTGTCCAACTCATGAGGACATAAGGGTGCACGCGATATGGATCCGCCGCATAACCACCAGAATCCTTGCCACTATTAGCAGCGAAGTCCACCCAGCGTTCTTCTTGATAGCGCGCAACTTCCTGACAATATTCTTGTCCCAAAGGTTCTACTGACTTCATGACCAAATCATAGGCGTCGTCAATAGTCACTTCAGGATTCAGGGCGCTGTCCAAGTCCAATTTCCAGTCTGCAAAGGTCATCTTTTCAAGACCATTGACCTTGGCAACATGCTTGAGGTATCTCTGAGCAACTGGCGCAAAATCCTTCATGATGAGATCAATCTGGCGGTCAAACATGGTACGGTCCACTTCTTGCTCAGCTAGGAGATAATCAAAGACGGAGTCGTAGCCCTTCATATCTGCCAATAGTTTTTCAGACTTGACTTGGGCTAAATAGGCTGCCGCAGCTGTATTTTGGTGCTTACGAAGTCCCTCTGAGAAGGAGCGGAAAGATTTCTCACGAACCTCAGCGTCCTCGTGGTTTTGGTAGAAGTTTTCGTAGGTCACAAAGCTGTTTTTGTAGATTTTTCCATGGGCTTCAAAGTCAGCCATTTCAAAGTCCCCAGCTCGCATCTTAGTATAAATATCCTGTGGACTGTAGAAAACTTCACCCAGATTTGTCAAAGCCTTCTCCACATCAGCCCCTAGATAGTGGGCTTTTTTGATTTTAGCCTGACGAATGGCTGCCGTCAAGTGAGGCAATTTACCCAAACGGTCCAAGACCTCCTCGTCAGCAGCCACCAAGGCGTCGTCAAAGAAGGTCAAGGCTACACTGGCATCTGTCTCAAAGTCCATCCCAGCTTGGGCGATATTAGCAAACTCTTCATTGCTATAGTCTGTTGTCTGAGGCATAAAGGCATAATTGCCGATATGGCTCATCTGAATATAAATTTGCTCCAATTCCGCAAAGGCCTTCTCAAAATCCTCAAAAGTGTGAAGATTGCCCTTGTAGTCACGGCTAAATTGGTTGATATCTTCGCGCGTTTTCTCGATTGCACGCAAGAAATCCTCACGGTCTTGATATAGGGCTGTTAAGTCCCAAAGTTCCTTTTCTGGAAATTCTGAACGATGTTTTTGTTCCATTTTCTTCCTCTTATTTCTCTAATTCTACTAAAACACTAAGGGCTGATAAGGCGTAAAGTGGTGCTGTTTCTGCTCGCAAGATGCGAGGGCCAAGTCCTGCAAGAACAGCTCCTTTAGATTCAAAATTTTCAATTTCTGCTGGTGAGAGACCGCCTTCTGGGCCAAAGATAAAGAGCAATTTGGCTCCTTTTTCAAGACCAGTGACTGCTTGTAAGAGCGCAGCAGCTTCTCCTTCTTTTGCTGATTCTTCATAGGCCACTATGATAGAGTCAAACTGGTCCAGTTGGGCTAGAAAATCTGCTTTTTTCTCAAAAAGGGTAATACTTGGGACCAGATTTCGCTTGCTTTGTTCTGCCGCTCCAAGGGCGATTTTTTCTAGTTTTTCAACCTTTTTACCCAACTTCTTACCATCCCACTTAGCGACTGACCATTCGGCAGGAAAGGCCCAGATTTGGCTGGCACCGAGTTCCGTCACTTTTTGAGTGATAAACTCAAGCTTGTCTCCCTTGGGAAAGCCTGATGCGATGGTCACTTGGATGGGAAGTTCGACATTGTCAGCTAATTCTTGGACCAACTCAAACTGACGGTTTTCCACATCCAGAACGCGCGCCAAACGCTTGATACCATCCTCAAAGACCAAAACAACCTCATCACCTTCTTTCAGGCGCATAACCTGAAACATGTGCTTACTGGTTCCCTTGTCCTCAATGGTGACAGGAGAGCAAGCACTTCCTTTGACAAAATACTGCTGCATGCTAGCCTCCAATCACACCTGAAATATCCTTGGTCTTCTTGAAAACACAGGCATTCCATTCCCCTTGCATCATGTGGGTTTCAAGGAAAAATCCAGCTGACTCAGCCGACTCGCGCACCATGTCCCACTTGTCCTTAATAATGCCACTCATGATGAGATAACCTTCGTCCTTTACCAAACGATAGGCATCGTCTGTCAGATGAATAAGGATATCCGCTAAGATATTAGCCACAATCACATCTGCCTCAATCTCAACACCCTTGAGCAAATCACCTGCCGCTACATGGATGTTTTCCATACCAGGGTTGAGCTCAATATTTTCCTGAGCCACACGAATTGCCACATCATCTAGGTCGTAGGCGAAGATTTCCTTGGCACCAAGCAACGAGCTAGCAATGGAGAGGACACCTGAACCTGTCCCCACATCCAGCACCGTTTCGCCACCACGAAGGAGCTGCTCCAAGGCAAAGAGGCTCATCTTAGTGGTTGGATGCGTCCCAGTACCAAAGGCCATACCAGGATCTAGCTTGATAATCTTTTCTCCCGTAGTCGCCTCATAGTCTGTCCAAGATGGCACGATGGTCAAGTCATGAGTAATGCGGGCGGGTTCGTAATATTTCTTCCAGTTGTCTGCCCAGTCTTCCTCAGCCAAGGCAGTCGTCCCCATCTTGACCTCACCCAAATCCATAAAGTCTGTCAATTCTGCTAGACGAGCCTGCAAATCCGCCTCAACTACTGCCACATCAACCGTATCAGGGTAGTAGGCTGTCACCATGATTTCTTCTTGCTGCTCGACTTCAGGGAATATTTCACCAAAACGGTCGACATTCCCCACATAGTCCATACTATCTTCAATCGCAACGCCTTGGGCACCTAACTCAATCAAGAGATTGGACACCAACTCCTCCCCCTCACGCTTCACTGTAACTTTTAACTCTTGCCATGTTTCCATAATTAAGATACCAAGCCCGTAAAACACAAAGCCAAAATAGGAAACTCTCTGAAGACGCTTTTGTCTAAGAGAAGTTTATCTTTTTGGCACAGTGTTTAGGGCGGGTTCAGTTTAGAAATGTAACCGAACCATCCTTTCTATTTGTCAATCAATTTTTTCATGTAAACCATATCCATACCTTCTTTTTCAGGCTCGATATGGGTTTGACGGTAGCCATTTTTCTCATAAAAGGCGACCATGCCCGCATCCTGTAATACCGTACACAAATCCCACTGTTTAATCGTTGGGAATTCCTTTTCCAGCAATCTCAATCCCTCAGAACCATAACCTTTTCCTTGATACTGGGGCAAAATCGCTGCCGTTCCCAACCAAGCCTCCGTCAACTCTTCATTGGTCTGAACTCGTAAAAATCCGATATTTTCGTCCTTTTCTTTCACAAAGTAGTAATAGCTATTGGGACGCTCAACCAATTTCCACTTGATTCGTTCACGATCCTCTAGATAGGGATCATACTCATCTTGGTATTTTTCATAGACAGCCTTAAAGCTAGCCCTTTGAATTGCAATTACGGTTTCTAAATCTTCTGCTCCTGCTCGGACAATCTGAATCATACTAATACCTCCAAATACACATTCTCAACTCGCTTCCTATGCTCTTCCACACCCTGTTTTACTGACCCTCAAATTCCTCAATCACATCTGTATAGTGTTCTTTCATTGCGCTATGAATCTGCTGTTTAAAAATACCAAACATAAGATAATAAACAAATAGAACAATTCCTGCAAACAGTATCAAAAATAAAAAATATACTGAAAGGGGCAGTACGAGACCTCTACCACTCAGTAAGGGTATAACAAGCATTAATACCCAAATAACAGCCATAGAAATCCCAGCTACTTTCGTGCCACTTTCTCTCTGCTTCTTTAACTTTAAATATTCCATATAGATGAATGTAGCTTCTTCTCTAGAATATTGTCCAGTTTTTAGTTTGTGTTTAACTTCCTTATTTAACGTCGTTGTTGCAATTATATAAACCACTTCATTTCCTCCAAATAATCCCTCACTCTATCCTGCAACTGGGGTACAACCTTATCTGAGCTAAGAAATTCCTCAATGCTCATCAGTCTATATCCCTGCCCTTCATCACCAAAGACAATCTTGTCAAACTGTTCCTGATCCAATTTTCCAACTAGAAAGACGGATTCCTTCCCCTCAAAAAGCATACTTGGGTACACCTTACTCCAAAGCAGACAATCCTCAGTCAGATGAATTCCCAGTTCTTCATAAACTTCACGCGCCGCGCACTCAAAAGGACTTTCATCGCCTTCTCGCCCGCCACCTGGCAATTCCCAGGTATTAGGGTATGGAATGTTTGATTTGTCATCACGTAAGATAGTCAAAAGCTTATCACCACAAAAGAGGGCAATTTTGCAACCTGTGAAATCAGAAATTTCTATTTCCATATCAGACTCCTTCGGCTAATTCTTTCTCCAACTCTGCTAACCAGTTTTCATAATAACGTTTCTCATCCCGCACCAAACGGCTGGTCACCATGTTTTGTCTAGCAATCTTTATAGCCTTGTCAGTCTGATCCATATCTTTCTTTACCAGAAATTGATACCAGGCTTGCATTATCTGCGTATCTGCCATTTTTAGAGATAAGAAAGACTTGACTCCTCGATTGCTTGCATATTCCTCTGCTTTCTCATGATCCCTTTCAAGCAAGGCAATTTGAAGAAGGTATAATTGAGAAAGAGTTTGAGACATCGGATTGTCTGTTTTACTTAATAAAGACTGAAAGTGTTTTTTGGCAGTCTCTATCTGACCATCGAATATGAATACCAGTCCCTGAAAAATCTGAATGCTTTCTGCAAAACTCCCTCTCACATCCTCAGCAATAGGCATGATAAAGTCTTTCAAATCATATTCTTGAGGAGCTAGCAAGGTCTGAGCAGAATGCCTCAACACCGAGTAGGCGTATTTCGTATTTCCAGGATGTTGTAGCAATTCCCAGATTTTCGCTCCATCGGTAATCCCAACTGGCTTTGCATTGATGAGAAGAAAAGATAGATTTAGACAAATCCAAGTAGCTGCAAAGTACCAGTTAGCTGTCAAAAATCCATACAATAGCGCCAATAAAATCAAGCTAAGATGAACCATCAAGCCTCCTGCAAGCATCAGGATGATTCTTTGATCGCTTTCATCTTCTTTTAATCCAATATACTGAGCACCAACATTTTTCAGAACGGCTGTTCGACTCAGATGAAACTTGCCTGACTTTTTGGTCAAAAGAAAATTTCCTAATCCAAAAGCCACCAGGCGATAGCCTGTCAGGTAACCACAAAATGCGTGCCCCAGCTCATGAAGGATAAATATCAGATAAATGCTGAGAAAAGTAAATAGGTAGCCTGGAACAAAGACTAACGAGAAACCTAGCTCTTTAAAGGCAATCGTACCAAAAACAAATCCCAGTATCAAAAAAACAAAGGACAGACCAGAAATAAAAGACAAGACTATTTTCTTCATATACTTCCTCGCTAGTTCCTAATATCTCGGATAAGGATAAAACTCTCCTTCTTCCAAGCCGACTTTTCCTTCTTCAAAGACTTCTTGGTTCCATTCCATGACGAATTCTTCTGCTTCTGGGTCTTCCAAAAAGTCCATGAGGGCATCTAGCCCAACCTCGGCAGTATCTTTGAGGAAAAGTGCAAAATAAGCTAAAAATTCACGAGAAAATCCTTTTTTAGGCAGGTAAGGGATGACCGTCAAATAGTCTTCTGCATTAACCGTTGACTTGGCAGGATTGTAGAAAAGAACCGCTTCCTCAAAGAGGATATCGTCTGACGAAACTTCTCCGTCCTCATCCAGCATCTCTACACCAGCAGCGTTTTGCGCTTCTAGTAAAAAACTCACTTCTACCGCATGATTGCGTTTGTCCCAACTAATCTCAAAGTCAAAGGGAAAGTTCTTCTCCAATTCTTCCTCTAAAACATCTAAAAATCCGTATGTTGCCATTTTGTCCTCTTTCTATGCGATTCTTTAATCGCCCCGAATACTCGGAAATATGCTAAAATAGATACTACCATCTTACCATATATACATCAGAAAATCCACGTTAGAAAGGACTGCTATGCCTGACAATCTCGCGCTTCGCATGCGCCCTAAAACCATCGACCAGGTCATCGGTCAAGAGCATCTGGTAGGACCTGGAAAAATTATCCGTCGCATGGTGGAAGCCAACCGCCTGTCCTCCATGATTCTCTACGGACCTCCAGGAATCGGCAAAACCAGTATCGCCTCTGCCATCGCTGGAACGACCAAGTATGCCTTTCGGACCTTCAATGCCACTGTTGATAGTAAAAAACGTCTCCAAGAAATCGCTGAAGAGGCTAAATTCTCAGGTGGCCTTGTACTGCTACTAGACGAGATTCATCGTCTTGACAAGACTAAGCAAGACTTTCTTCTACCACTCTTAGAAAGTGGTCTGGTCATCATGATTGGGGCTACGACTGAAAATCCTTTCTTTTCTGTCACTCCGGCCATTCGCAGCCGTGTTCAGATTTTTGAGTTAGAACCCTTGTCTAATCAAGATGTAAAAGAAGCGATTCAGATAGCTCTATCTGACCCTGAACGTGGCTTTGATTTCCCAGTTGAATTAGATGAGGATGCCCTTGATTTTATCGCGACCTCTACAAACGGAGACCTGCGTTCTGCCTTTAATTCACTAGACTTAGCCGTTCTCTCTACTCCCGAAAATGACAAGGGTATCCGCCATATCACACTGGATATCATGGAAAATAGCCTCCAACGGAGTTACATTACCATGGACAAGGATGGGGACGGTCACTACGATGTCCTCTCAGCCCTGCAAAAATCCATCCGTGGCTCGGATGTGGATGCCAGTCTCCACTATGCTGCCCGCTTGATTGAGGCTGGGGATCTGCCTAGTCTCGCTCGTCGTTTGACCGTCATCGCTTATGAAGATATCGGTTTGGCCAATCCTGAAGCTCAGATCCATACTGTAACTGCTCTAGATGCTGCACAAAGGATTGGTTTCCCAGAAGCCCGCATCCTCATTGCTAATGTCGTCATTGATCTGGCTCTTTCACCCAAATCCAACTCAGCCTATGTGGCGATAGACAAGGCTCTTGCTGACCTCAAAACATCAGGGCATTTGCCCATTCCACGACATCTGCGTGATGGACATTATAGTGGTAGCAAGGAATTGGGAAACGCCCAAGATTATCTCTATCCACACAACTATCCTGGACACTGGGTCAAACAAGACTATCTGCCAGAAAAAATCCAAAATCACCACTATTTTACTCCAAAAGATACCGGCAAATACGAACGAGCCTTGGCGCAACGTAAGGAAACCATTGATAAATTACGAAATTTGTGAAATCCTTTTCAAATAATTGCATTTCCCTCTTGATTTTTTTTGAAAAAGTGGTATCATATAAACATAGAAACGCTGTGGTGTACGACTTCACACTTAAGTGTTGACCGACTATTTTTTGTATTATTAGGGAAACAAAAGTCTTCTAACAGCATGTAGGCCGTCTCACACGGAAACAGCTTCAGTTAGAGCGAGTTGCCCACCTGCTTAATTGCGCGGGTTCAATACAAACCGTGAAGTTTCGGCACCAATACAGCTTTTTATTTGCCTTCTTAGCTCAGTTGGTAGAGCAGTAGACTCTTAATCTATGGGTCGCAGGTTCGAGCCCTGCAGGGGGCATCTAATACAACAGGAAAAGCCTTGAAATCAAGGCTTTTTTGTATCCTCCCTACTTTTATTCCATCAACGGATGCTCAAGATATATTTTATGTGTAAAAAAATTCTTTTGCCCCTCAGTGATACAATCATTTTACTCAATTACAAACAGATCAAAAGCAAAAGACTTAGCTCTATTTCATACAGAACTAAGTCTTTTATTTAAACAATCTAATATTTCCTCTTCATCTCAATCAACTCCAGACATTTATCTAGATCTACATCTCGTTCAAAATGTGCAGGAGTCCAAGGGACTTCTATATCAGGAAGAACACCTTTGTCCGTCATCCCTTTGCCTTTATCTATAGCCAACCAGCGAGAAGTTGGGAACATCAAAAAGTAATCATCATAATCTACCTTGCAACAATTTGAGTAGTCTAAAATACCAAGCGTTGGACGGCCGATAACTGTCACTTTCTTAAAATTCTTCATCATCTTGACAAAATTATCTCCTGATGATGCACAATAAATATCCGACAAAACAAAAATCTGCTCTGGATAGTGACCACCCTTAACACCTGGGAAAAGCTCGTCTTGATCATCCTGATACCGAACATAGCCTTTCCCTCGATTTTGGAGTAAATTATTACGGAAATCTTCAAGCAGTTTCACCGTATCAGGACTGATATTTTCTTGTTGCAGCCATGTTTCAAAGTCTTTTAAGCGTCGATCGACATTTCCTTCTGTATAGAGAATTTCCATTCCATCATCCTGTAAATCAAGTGTGTCATAGCCTTTCCCTTCCTCCAAGCCAAGATGTAAGAGCGGAAAATACAAAGAATCCGTGCCCCCATTGTTGTAACGGACATCTATAATAAGAGTTTCTGTCTCGGCAATCTTCTGCAAACACTCTTGGTATAAACGATTAATCGCTTCTTCATCCATAAAATTATCTAAACGTAGATAGAGGATATCTGACTCCAACTCTTTCCAAAAAATCTGAGCTTTTTGAGCTTGCTGGCTAGCACGAACTGTAATAGACATCTCCCGCCCATCTCGCAAGACGGTCACTTGCTCTGCCATCAGTAGCAAATCTGCCCATTCTCGGTATCGTCTTTCTGGAGTCAGACTAATAAAGTAATTTGGGGGTTGCAAAGCTACTTGCTCCAAACTCATCCCGTCCAGACTGAGGATTCGATCCCCCACTTGGAGGCCTGTATCTTGGTTTGCTTCCTCGACAAACATTTCCTGCTCACTTATTCTCAAAAGAAAACCTTTCGGACCTGATTTTTTATCATGGAAAGAAATATGCCCAATAATCCCAAAACTAGCAAGATAAGTCCTGACTTGATAGAGAAATTCTTGCTCAGTCATATCATCTGTAATCTTTTCTAGAAAAGGCTGAGGGTTGCACCCTTTGCGATCTTTTACTGTAGATGAATCATGTGTCATAATCCAAACAATGTCTTTAAAAATATCCGTTTTTTTCATACGAGCCATTCCTTCTGCCTTTAAAATAGTGTAACCTTCTTCACAGCGAAAAAGGAGTTTTTACTACAAAGTTAATCTGTTATCTACCCTTTTTCATAATGTATTTTCGTCTAGGTACTTCAACCATTTGAACGATTTCAAATCCTTCTTTTTGGTAAAGATTGTAAGCTGTTTGATTTGCCTCGTAGACATTTAGAGAAATAGTGTCTATGTCTTCATTTTCAAAGGCCAAACTAACAAATTTTCTTAAAGCCTGGCTACCTAAGCCCTGCCCCTGTTTCTGGGGGTTGATAAAAAATCTCCCGATATGAAGATTTCTGCCTTCTAGCCTGATTTTCTGGATAAGCCCCACAAACTCTTGTCCATCAAAGATAGAAAAGATTCCTTCCAAATCTTGCAAGGCTTGAAGGGTCAGTGGAAAAGGAACCTTTGGTCCCATCCATTGTTCTTGGAAGGATTTGCCAAGGGAGTTGGACCATTGACATACGAGCTGAGCGTTTTCTGTACTCATATTTTCTTCAAAACGAATCATCATCTTGACCTCACCATCTTATCAATGTTTCTTTATTATACTACTTCTTCTATTTTTTACGAATAGATAAGTATGATTGATCTTTATTTTTTTCTTGTCGGGAGCATTTTCGCTTCCTTTCTAGGTTTGGTTATTGACCGTTTTCCTGAGCAATCCATTATTCGACCAGCTAGCCACTGCGATTCCTGTCAGACTCGCTTGCGTCCCTTAGATTTGATTCCTATCCTCTCTCAGCTCTTCAATCGCTTTCGCTGCCGCTACTGCAAGGTTCGCTATCCATTCTGGTATGCACTTTTTGAATTGGGCTTGGGATTCCTCTTTCTGACTTGGTCTTGGGGCTTTCTTTCCTCAGGACAAGTCATCCTGATAACTACTGGCTTAACCTTGGGCATCTACGACTTTCGCCATCAGGAATATCCCTTAATGGTTTGGCTGACGTTCCATCTAATCCTCATGGCTCTCTGTGGTTGGAATCTGGTTATGGTCTTCTTTCTTACCCTCGGAATCATGGCCCATTTTATCGATATCCGCATGGGAGCAGGTGATTTTCTCTTTCTAGCATCTTGTGCTCTCGTCTTTAGCGCGACAGAGTTGCTCATCTTGATTCAGTTTGCTTCGGCGACAGGGATTCTAGCCTTTCTCCTCCAAAAGAAAAAGGAAAGACTTCCTTTCGTGCCTTTCCTCTTACTTGCTGCTTGTGTGATTATTTTTGGTAAGCTACTGCTTGTTTGATAAAGTCCTCAATCGGCTCTCCTTTGTGGAGAGCTTTTACAATTTTCGAACCAACGATAACGCCATCGGACACCGCATTGAAGCGTTCCACATCATCCTGACTAGATACGCCAAATCCTGTCAATACTGGGATATCAGCTACTTGATGCAGTTGAGCCAAGTGCTTGTCCAAGTCTGCACGGTAATTTCCTGATTTCCCTGTTACCCCATTGATGGCAACGGCATAGACAAAGCCTTCCGCTCCCTTGATCAACTCTTTCTGACGCTCAAGTCCTGTCGTCAAACTAACTAGGGGAATTAAAGCGATATCTGTGTCTGCCAAAAAAGGCTCCACAAAGTTGGCATGTTCATGAGGCAGGTCTGGAATAATCAAGCCCTTGACCGCTGTATCTGTCAGATCTTTGACAAATTTCTCCACACCGTACTGAAAGAGGGGGTTAAAGTAGGTCATGATGACAAGTGGCACCTCAGTCTGAATGGTTTTCAAGGTTTCAACCAAAGCCTGGGTAGAGGTCCCGTGGGCTAAACTGCGCAAGCCTGCTTCTTCGATCACAGGTCCATCTGCAACTGGGTCTGAAAAGGGAATGCCCACTTCAATAGCAGAGACACCCAAATCTTCTAAAAAGTGGATTGTTTCTCCTAGTCCATCCAAACCTTTCTCATGGTCCCCAGCCATGATATAGGGAACGAAAATTCCCTTTCCAGTCGCTTTTATAGCATTTAATTTTTCTGTTAGTGTCTTAGGCATGATCTTCTCCCTTCTTTGCTGCATCTGCTTCCAAGCGGTCTTTGACTTGAACTACATCCTTGTCTCCACGACCGGATAGGCAGACAATCATCGACTTGTCTGGTCCAAGTTCTTTGGCCAATTTCACCGCGAAGGCAATGGCATGGCTTGATTCCAAGGCTGGGATAATTCCTTCCACACGAGACAAGAGTTGGAATCCTTCCAAGGCTTCTTCGTCTGTCACAGGAACATAGCTGGCACGTTTAATATCGTGGTAATGAGAATGTTCTGGACCGATACCAGGATAATCCAAACCTGCTGAAATAGAGAAGGCTTCAAGAATTTGACCATGGGCATCTTGGAGCACATCCATGAGGGAACCGTGAAGAACACCTGGACGACCCTTAGTCAAGGTAGCTGCGTGGTGCTCTGTATCCACACCAAGTCCTGCTGCTTCAGCCCCATACATGGCTACTGACTCATCTTCTACAAATGGATGGAAGAGACCGATAGCATTAGAACCACCACCTACACAGGCTACTAGGGCATCTGGTAAGTCTTGTCCTGTCAAGTCACGGTACTGTTGTTTAGCTTCTCGACCGATGATACTTTGGAAGTCACGAACAATTTCTGGGAATGGATGAGGTCCTAAGGCAGAACCAAGGATATAGTGGGTATCGTCAATATTAGCCACCCATGAACGAAGGGCTGCATTGACCGCATCCTTAAGCACGCGCGAACCATCTGTCACAGCCTCAACCTTAGCTCCCAAAAGCTCCATACGGAACACATTAAGTGCTTGGCGTTTGACATCTTCCTCACCCATGTAAATGGTACATTCCATGTTAAAGAGGGCCGCAGCTGTTGCAGTTGCCACACCGTGCTGACCAGCACCTGTTTCAGCGATAATTTTCTTTTTGCCCATGCGTTTAGCCAGAAGAACCTGTCCCAAGGCATTGTTAATCTTGTGAGCCCCTGTATGGTTGAGGTCTTCCCGTTTGAGATAAATCTTGGCTCCGCCAATATGCTGGGTCAAGTTTTTTGCGTAGTAAAGAGGAGTTTCACGTCCCACATACTGGCGCAAAAGTTGGTTTAATTCCTCTTGGAAACTTGGGTCTACTTGACTTTCACGGTAGGCCTTCTCCAACTCCAAAACTGCTGTCATCAATGTTTCTGGGACGAAACATCCGCCAAATTTTCCGTAAAATCCATCTTTATTTGGTTCTTGATATGCCATTCTTTGCCCTCTCTATAAATCTTCTAATCTTTTCCTGATCTTTTTGTCCATCTGTCTCCACTCCGCTCGATACATCAACTGCATAGGGAGTAAAGTGTTGAATTGCTCTTGCTACATTGTCTTCATTAAGCCCACCTGCGATAAAGAAAGGCTGGGCTAGTCCAGACGTATCCAGTTGACCCCAGTCAAAGGTCTGGCCACTCCCAGCTATAGGGGCATCAAAGAGTAGATAATCTGCCTGAGAATTGGGCACATGCCCATCTCCATCTACCTGCACAGCCTGAATGCTGGCACAAGGCAAATCCTCAAACAAGTCATCCGCTACCTGACCATGAACTTGAACCAAGTTCAAGCCAACTTTTTCTATCGCTTCTAGCAGTTCTGCCCGACTTGGTGAAACAAATACACCAACCTTCTTAACGTTCACAGGAATGAGCTTTGCCAGCTCTGCGGCCTCTTCCAAGGTCACCTGTCTTTTACTGGGTGCGAAGACAAAACCGATATAGTCTGCCCCTGCTGATACGGCTGTCTCTACCGCTTCTTTGGTCGATAATCCACAAATTTTAACCTTTGTCAATCTGCAACTCCTTGATTCTCTGGGCTACATCTTCTGCCTGCATAAGAGCTGTTCCTACCAAAATTCCGTTAAAGTAGGGTGCAACTCGTTTCGCATCTGCTTCTGTAAAAATAGCAGATTCAGAAATGTACAAGCAATCGTCCTTAAAGTATTGGGCCAAGTCTACGCTAGTCTGCAAGTCAACTTCAAAGGTAGTCAAATTACGATTATTCACACCAATAATTTGAGCGCCAAGACGGTGGGCAACTTCTAGCTCTGCTAGATTATGAGTTTCCACCAATACTTCCAGACCAAGCTCTGTCGCGTAGTCGTAAAGTTCCTTGAGACGTTCTTCTGACAAGGCAGCCACAATGAGCAAGATGACTGTCGCACCTGCATTGCGAGCACGGATGATTTGCTTTTCATCGATGATAAAGTCCTTGTTGAGCGTCGGAATCTGTACCTGACTGGAAATCTCCCGCAGATAATCCAGGTGCCCTTTAAAGAAAACCTCATCTGTCAAAACCGAAATCATTACTGCGCCATTTGCTTCATAAGTCTGGGCCTGTTGCACAATATCCACATCTAGATTGATATCTCCCAGACTAGGGCTAGCTTTCTTGACTTCTGCAATCACCTGCAAGCGGTCTTGATGATGCTTCAAAAAGTCAGCCAAGCGATAGGTCTGGCGCAAGGGCTGGATTGCCTCCAGTTCCGTCTGCTCAACCTCACGCGCCTTCTGCTCCAATATTCGTGCTAAAAATTCCTGACTCATTTTTGGTACTCCTGTAACAGTCTGAGTTTTTCAAGGGCCTTGCCACTAGCAATCACTTGACGGGCCAAGGCAACTCCTTCCTTGATACTAGCTACCTTACCATTAGCATAGAAACCAAGACCAGCATTCAAGACTGTCGTTTCCAAGAATGGACTTGGTTCGTTTTTAAGAACGCTGAGCAAAATTTCTGCATTTTCCTGAGCATTCCCTCCACGAATATCTTCGATAGCGTAGCGTTCCATCCCCAAATCTTCTGGAGTGAAACTTGACAAGGTGATTTCGCCATTTTCAAGAAGAGCAATCTTGGTTGTTCCGTTCAAGCCAGCTTCATCTAGCCCTTCTGGTCCAGCAACCACGACGGCACGTTTGCGACCCATATTTTTCAAAACATGAGCGGTACTTTCTAGCAGTTCTGGACGACTAATACCAAGAAGCTGTGTTTCCAAAGCCATTGGGTGAATCAGTGGACCAGTCAAGTTCATGATTGTTGGAATTCCCAATTCCAAACGAGCGGGCATGATGTACTTCATAGCTGGGTGCATATTTTTAGCAAAGAGAAAGACGATTCCAGTTTTATCGAAAACCTTACCTAGTTCAGCTGGTTTGAGGTCAAGATTGATGCCCAATGCTTGAAGGACATCTGCCGAGCCCGATTTAGAAGAAATCGAACGGTTACCGTGCTTAGCTATGTGAATGTCACCACCAGCCAAGACAAAGGCTGCAGTGGTCGAAATGTTAAAGCTGAAGGACTTGTCTCCACCAGTACCACAGTTGTCCATGGCATCATGAATTTCAGTTGGAATGTGTTGGGCATGCCCTCTCATGACTTGTGCAATGGCTGTGCGCTCCTCCGGTGTTTCCCCCTTCATCTTAAGGGCCAAGAGGAGAGAAGCAATCTGCGCTTCGGTTACACGCCCAGTTACGATGCGTTCAATGACATCCGTCATTTCCACACCTGATAAATTTTCAAATTTCGCTAGTTTTTCAATAATTTCTTTCATCCTAGTTTCCTCACTTTACAACCTTCTCGATAAAATTCCGAATAGAAGACAAGCCATCTGGCGTTCCGATACTTTCTGGATGGTACTGGAAACCATAAATCGGCAGGCTTTTGTGTTGAATTCCCATAATAGCTTGGTCATCAGTCGAACGAGCTGTCACTTCAAAGTCTTCTGGCATTTCTTCAATCAAAATGCTGTGGTAACGCATGACTGGACGACCATCCTCAATGCCTTGATAGAGAACAGATGGCGCTTCAAAGCTGATATGGCTCTGTTTCCCATGCATGACTTTTGGAGCCAAACCTAGCTTCCCACCAAAGACTTCTGCAATGGCTTGGTGACCCAAACAAATCCCTAAAATTGGCTTCTTACCGGCAAAGTCACGAATCATATCTTCCATCTTTCCAGCATCCACTGGCCAACCAGGACCAGGAGAAAAGACTAGACCATCTGCTTTTTCAGCTTCTTCATACAGCTTGGGATCATCATTTCTCAAAACCTGCACCTCTGCAAAATTCCCAATGTACTGCGCCAAGTTATAGGTAAAAGAATCATAGTTGTCAATCAATAAAATCATGGTCTTAGTTCTCCAATTCTAGTCATAGATTTAGCCTTATTAATGGTTTCTTGGTATTCATTTTGGGCAATAGAGTCATAGACAATCCCTGCCCCAGCCTGCACATAGGCTGTTTGATTTTTGAGAATCATAGTTCGGATGGCAATGGCGAAATCCATATCACCCGTCGCAGACAAGTAGCCGATTGCTCCTGCGTATACGCCTCGTTTTTCCGTCTCCAGTTCATAGATGCGTCTCATGGCCCGAATCTTTGGTGCTCCTGAAACTGTTCCAGCTGGAAGTGTAGCTTTCAAGGCATCCATGGCAGTGAGGTCTGGAAGCAAACGTCCCTTGACCACGCTGGTCAAATGCATGACATAGCGGAAGAGCTCCACTTCCATATACTTGGTGACTTGAACACTGGCTGTTTCAGAGATACGACCAATATCATTACGTCCCAAGTCTACTAACATTCGATGTTCTGCTGTTTCCTTCTCATCAGACAGGAGGTCTGTCGCCAAGGCCTTGTCCTCTTCATCCGTAGCTCCTCTTGGTCGCGTACCTGCAATCGGATTGGTTGTCACGATGCCATTTTTGACAGAAACCAAACTTTCTGGACTAGCTCCGATGATTTGATAATCCCCAAAATCATAGAAATAGAGGTAATTAGATGGATTAGTCACACGGAGATTTCTGTAGAAGTCAAATGGATTTCCAGTAACTTCTGCTGAGAAGCGCTGACTAAGCACACATTGGAACATATCACCATTACGAATCAAGTCACGAGCCCTTTCTACCATTTCCTCAAACTTCTGAGGAGCGATATGGGGTTTGAAATCAAGTGGAGATAGATCCAGGTCTTCAAATTCATTTGGAGCAGGAATGCGTAATTCCTCAAGCACTTGATTCAAAGCTTTTTCCAAATCTTCTTGACTGCGCTCGCTATAAAGAGCATCCTCGATGACATGGATTTTTTCCTTCTTGTGGTCAAAGACCATGTAACTCTCATAAACAAAGAAATGCATATCTGGTGTCCCAATTGTATCCTCAGGAATTTGACCAATTTCTTCATAAAGCGAAATCATATCGTAACCAACAAAACCAATTGCCCCACCACCAAAAGGTAGATCTGAATGGTGCTGTCTCTTATGAGTCACTTCATAAAGGAAATCCAAGGGATCCCGATCAATCACTTGACCATTTTGATAAAGAACTCCATTTTCAAACTGAATCTCAAAAACAGGATTATAAGCTAGGATAGAAAAACGAGCGGTTTCCTTGTCTCTCGGAATACTCTCTAGGATAACCTTGTGTTGCCCCTTTAGGCGCATATAAGCCAAGATTGGTGATAAGACATCACCATGAATGATTCGTTCCATTGTAATTTCCCTTTCAGTTTCTTATTTTTAATTTTTTGTCTTTTTTCTATTTCCCTTAAATAGTGCGGACGGGAGCAACTTTCTCCGAAATTTCATCCCTAATTTTTGAGCCATGTGTCTCAAAAATTCCGTCCTAGAGAAGCATCTTTGCTTCTCTAGGATACCACTATGGCGGGAAACATCTTTTAGAAACTCACTTCGTTCGTAAATATTTTATAGAAATCTGTCTATTGATGAAGCATAGTTTAAAACTGATGACCATATCTACGATAAATATATAAAAATCCCCACGCAAACTAACTTGCGTGAGGACGAAATTCGCGGTGCCACCTCAATTATAGGATTTCTCCTATCTCTCATTCCTGTCTCAGAAAGCTCTTGTAACAGGCTGTGCGATAAAGGGCACTCCCTTGAGAATTATGTTTTCTTCTCTCGTTTCAGATGGACCCAACCTTACAGCTTTCTCTGCTTGTTTTCAGCAACCACAAGCTCTCTGTGAGAGAAAAGGCTGTAATTTTTCCATCTTTTATTTTTTAGCTTCTAGGTAGTCTGCAATCGCAGCTACGTCCTTGTCTCCACGACCAGAGACATTGATGATGATAATATCATCCTTACTTAGTTTCGGTGCACGTTTAACCGCTTCTGCGATGGCGTGCGAACTTTCAATCGCTGGGATAATCCCTTCAGTCTTGCTTAGAAGGAGCAAGGCTTGAACAGCTTCTTCATCTGTCGCTGCTACGTATTCTACGCGGCCTGAATCTTTGAAGTAGGCGTGTTCTGGGCCGACCCCTGGATAGTCCAAACCAGCTGAGATAGAGTAAACTGGCGCCAGCTCTCCGTCTTCCTTAAAGACTGCATAGGTCTTCATACCATCGACAATTCCGACACTACCTTTTGTCATAGTGGCTGCATGCTTGTCTGTGTCAAGTCCATGACCGGCAGCTTCGACCCCAACCAATTTGACTTCTTCATCAGCCACATACTGTGAAAAAGCACCGATGGCATTAGAACCACCACCTACACAGGCAATGACGTAGTCTGGTAAACGGCCTTCTTTTTCCAAGATTTGACGGCGAGATTCTTCACTGATGACCTTTTGGAATTCATGAACAATTGTAGGATAAGGATGAGGTCCTACAGCAGATCCCAAAACGTAGAAGGCTTCAAGGTCATTCATCCATGCTCCAAAGGCTGCATCGACCGCATCCTTGAGAGTTCGTGTCCCTGTTTCAACTGCGTGAACGGTCGCTCCCATCATCTCCATACGGAAAACATTGAGACGTTGACGCTCCACATCTTCTGCCCCCATGTAGACATCACAAGCCATACCAAACTTGGCTGCAGCAGCTGCTGTCGCAACACCGTGCTGACCAGCCCCTGTTTCTGCTATCACTCGTTTTTTGCCCATACGTTTGGCAAGAAGAATTTGTCCTAAAACGTTGTTGAGCTTGTGAGAACCAAGGTGGTTAAGATCTTCGCGCTTGAGATAGATCTTAGCTCCACCTAGGTGGTCTGTCAAACTTTCCGCAAAATAAAGCGGTGTTTCGCGACCAGAATAATCCTTCAAGTAATGGCGAAATTCTGCCAAAAACTCTGGATCATCCTTGTACTTGTCAAATGTCACTTCCAACTCATCCAACAAAGCCTGAATCGGCTCCGGTACAAAACTACCACCAAATTGTCCAAAATAACCTTTAGTTGTCATAAAATTTTTCCTCTTTTCTACTTTTTCCAAGATATGAAAAAAGCCCACACACAGAAAATAATCTGTGTGAGGGCGTTGGTAACGCGGTGCCACCTCAATTATAAAGGGACTATTCCCCTTTACATCTCTGCCTTGTCTAACAACAAGTTGCACTATAAGGTGTGCGCACCGAATTTTCATTGTTTCAAATTCATTTTTAAAATCAGCCCACTTTCACTACTTTCAACCACCTGTTCACAATCACCACAGGCTCCCTGAAGATCAAATATAGTTACTTTTCTGATTTATTGAGAATATTATATGTTATTGTTCTATCTTTGTCAAGATTTTTTTATAATTTTTTTCCAGAACCAAGGATTTCTTCGGAAATTCTCACCAAAGTCTTAACGATATAGTCTACTTCTTCATCGCTTAGTTTAGTATGAAGAGGGAGCGTAATTTCATTTTCAAAGAAGGCATAGGCTCTTGGATAATCTGCCATATCAAAACCAAGATTCTTATAGGCTGTCAAGAGAGGAAGCGGTTTGTAGTGTACATTACTTGCAATTCCTGCTTTGGCCAATTCTTGAATGATAATATTGCGTTCTTCTAAGCTTGCTCCTTCTACATGAGTGATGTATAGGTGGCGTGAAGATTCAACAGTATCAGTCTTGTGTGCCAATGGACGGATACGAGAACCTGCAAAACCTCGATCGTAGCGGTCCACGATGTCCTTACGACGTTGTAGCAAAGCTGGGTAACGATCCAATTGTACCAAACCAATCGAAGCCATGATATCCGTCATGTTGCACTTGTAGGCTGGTGTTACGATATCGTATTCCCATGAACCCAATTGCATCTTGGCAAGAGCATCTTTGGTTTGACCATGAAGGGAAAGGATTTGGAACTCCTTGTACATCTCTTCGTCGTCAATCGCTGGATTGGCTTTCCAAGTCGCACTTCCTCCCTCAGCCGTTGTAAAGTTCTTAACGGCATGGAATGAGAAGGAAGTAAAGTCAGCGATCGAACCAGCTGGTTGCCCTTTGTAAGTAGATCCCAAAGCATGGGCACTATCAGAGACAATCACAATACGGTTAAAGACCTTTTGCCATTTACTTGAAGCAGTAAAGAGATCGCGTTTCTTCTCCACAATTTGGAACAAACGGTCATAGTCGCACACAATCCCTGCAAGCTCAACAGGAATAATCACCTTAGTTTTCTCAGTAATAGCTTGCTCAAGCAAGTCATAGTCCATTTCAAAAGTATCTGCTTGAATATCCACCATGACAGGTGTCGCTCCTACGTGTGTGATGACACTACATGAAGCTGTATAGGTCATAGCTGGAACGATGACTTCATCACCTGGTCCCACTTCCAAAACACGTAAAATCAACTCAAGGGCAGCAGTCGCAGAGTTGAGGCAGACAGTCTTAGGTGTCTGTGTGTATTGAGACAAGCGACGCTCCAGTTCTTTTGTCTTCGGACCTGTTGTGATCCAACCAGAACGCAGGGTATCTGCTACTTCAGCAATTTCAGCTTCAGTGATATCGGGCGGTGAAAATGGAATATTGTAATTTGGCATTGATTTGCTCCTTTTATCTGTACTCATTTTCTCATGACTACTTTATTTTAGCACTTCAAACACGGTTTGAAACATGATTTTGATGTCTCCAAGGAAACTAAACTCTCGGAGATAGGCGAGGTTATAGCGCATCTTCTCAGGAAGGACGTGCTCTACATAGGCCTGATCAACCGTTAGGCCTTTCTCCGTCATTTGACTGATGATGGTGTCTTCATCCTTGTAGTTGATGCTGGCTGGAGAGGTGATTCCTGCTGGCAAGAGCAAGGTCGCCATCATTTCAGGGCTATACTGCTCGGTGTAACGTGGTACCTCAGGTCGTGTGCCTACAAAGGACATCTCACCTTTAAGGACATTGACTAGCTGAGGCAGTTCATCCAAGCGCACACGACGAATGAAATTCCCAACCTTGGTAATGCGACTATCGTTAGCAGAAGTCACCAGACTTCCTTTTTTATCCGCATCCGTCACCATAGTACGGAACTTCCAAATCTTGAACGGACGGTTGTACTGGGTCACGCGCTCTTGCTTGTAAATGACAGGTCCCTTGCTATCCAACTTGATCCAAATGCTCAAGATAAGAAAGATGGGAGAAGTCAAAAGTAGCAAAAACAGGGCCAGAACCCAATCCAGGCAACGCTTGAAAATCAGCGAACCCTTCCTTTTAGAGACAAGCTGGTAGTAAGACTCAACCTCGCTTGATTGCATTTCCACGGGCAAGTCTTCCCATTTCAGCATGCTGTTTCTCCTTTGTTTTTATTATACTATTTGTCAACATTTTTCATTATACCACAAAATGGAAAAGGCGGTGCAAGAAATCTGTGATTTGAAGAATTTCCTTCTTATACTCAATGAAAATCAAGGAGTATTAAGACATGGCCCCAGCCTGCAAGCTATACATCTTATGATAGGTTCCTCCCAAGGTCAAGAGTTCCTCATGGGTTCCACTCTCGATGATGCGCCCCTTGTCCAAGACATAAATGCAGTTGGCGTCCTGGATGGTCGAAAGGCGATGAGCAATGGCAATGGTTGTCCGCCCCTGTCTCATCTTAGCTAGGGAATCTTGAACCAAACTTTCTGTTTCAGAGTCAATATTGGCTGTCGCTTCATCCAAAATCAGGATTTTAGGCTGACTGGCGACTGTTCTAGCAAAGGCAAGAAGCTGGCGCTGACCAGTAGAAAAGCTCGAACCACGCTCGGAAACAGGGGCATCATAACCCAGCGGAAGGTCCTGAATAAAGGAATCTGCATCGACAAAGGCAGCTGCAGCCTGAATCTCTTCATCACTAATGTCTTGATACATGGCAATATTGGACTTGATAGTCCCGTGATAGAGGAAGGGATCCTGCAAGACCAGACCGATATTTTTTCTCAGCTCTTCCTGACTGTAGTTCCTGATATCCACACCATCCAAGAGAACGCGGCCTGACTGAAATTCATAAAAGCGCATGAGGACATTGATAATGGAAGATTTCCCTGAACCTGTATGACCTACAAAGGCAATGGTTTCTCCCTTCTTAACCGAAAAGGAAATATCATCCAGAATCGGATGTTTGCCATCATATGAGAAGCAGACATGTTCAAAACGGATATTGCCTTCTTGGACTTTGGCTTTCCCATCTTCTTGAAAAGGCTCATAGGTCGTCTCGTCAATCAAGGCAAAGACACGGCCTGCAGATACCATAGAAGTTTGAAGGGTTGAAAAGTTTTGCGTCACCTCAATCAAGGGATCAAAAAGGCGGTTGATGTACTGGATGAAGGCATACATGGTTCCGGCCGTTATCCCGATAGACAGACCACGATAGCCAAAGTAGGCCATCAAAACGGCGTAGCCTAGGAGTTTTAGCAAACTCATAGCAGGTCTCAAAAAGAGGGCATCCAAGGCTACAGAACGGTTGGCATAGACCAAGTGTTCTTGGTTGATTTCATCAAATTCTGCCTGCAGGCGCTTCTCTTGATTAAAGGCCTGGATAATCCTGATTCCCTCGATATTCTCTGCCAGCTTACTATTGATATCTGACAAGAGACTTCTGGTTTTCTCGATGATTTTCACTGACTTTTTCCGGTAGAGATTGACCAAAAGGAAAATCAAGGGAAGAAAGAGCAAAACTAAAGCTGTCAAACGAAAATCCAGCACCAACATGGTATACAGAGTTGTCAGAAAGATGAAAACTGCTGAGATAAAGCTGGATAAAATCCCTGAAAACATATCACTGATGGTCTCGGTATCATTGGTCAAACGAGAAACGATGGAGCCTGCTGGCGTCTTGTCAAAATAAGACATGCCGAGTTTCTCCATATTGGCAAAGGCATCGCGACGAATATCTCTGACAATACTGTAGGACACCCGCGCAAAGAGAAGATTGCCGACATACTGAACTAGAGTTTGCAGGAGATAAAGACCATAGTAGGCCAGCAAAACGGTAACGGCCAGTTGATTAAGATTGCTGAGGTACTGGTCGATAAAGTGGGAAGCCACAAGGGGAATGACACTTTTAATGACCGTCGTCGCGAGGAGAAAACTGAGTGCCAAAAAGGTCAGGAGGCCATAGGGCTTGAGATAGGACATCAAGCGCTTCAATACAGCCCATTGTTCTTTCTTATTCTGCATCTTCTTCTCCTTTCATTTCCAACTGCTGAGACTGGTAGGTTTGGGCATACCAGCCATCTAAAGCTAGCAGGTCTTCGTGTGTACCGCGTTCTATGATTTGGCCATTTTGCAGAACCAAAATCAGATCTGCATGGACGACTGCACTGAGACGATGGGCTGTGATGATAGTTGTCTTATCCTTCCGCGTCTCCTTGAGATTGTCGATGATCGCATACTCTGTCTTGGCATCCACGGCGGACAAGGAATCATCTAGAATTAAGATATCAGGATCTAAAATCATAGCCCGACTCATGGCCAGACGTTGCTTTTGACCACCTGAAAGACTGACTCCTTTTTCACCGATAACTGTATCAAATCCCTGAGGCATGTCTACAATATCTTGGTAAACTTGTGCTAGCTTGGTCGCTTCCTCAACTGCTGAAAGGGGCAAGTTCGGATTGCCGAAGCGGATATTGTCTAAGATAGAGGTCGCAAAGAGGAACTGGTCCTGAGGAACATAGCCCATGAGACTGCGAAGATCTGTCAGACGATAGTCTCGAATATCGTGATCGTTTAGGTAAATGGCACCCTTATCCACATCGTATTCACGCAAGAGGAGCTTAATCAAGGACGTTTTCCCAGAGCCTGTCTGCCCGACCAAACCAAGAGTTTGCCCTTTTTCCAGACCAAAGTGAATATCCGTCAGTGTTTCCTCATTTTCAAAGGCAAAGCTGTCAATGGCGTACTCCAAACGTCCATTTTCAATACCGTCCAGAGGACATTCAGGATCTTTTACAGGTGATTCCTGAGACAAAAGATCCTCAATCCGTTGGTAAGAAACCTTGCCTCGCTGAGTGATATTAAAGAGGAAGCCAATGGCCATAAGAGGCCAAACTAGCATATCCAAGTAGCTGATAAAGGTGACCAGATTCCCAACTGTAATCTGCCCCTCCTGCACCATTAAGGAACCGACCAAGAGGGTTAAAACATAGGATGAACCAACAAACAAGAGAACCATGGGGTCAAAGAGACTGTCGTATTTCATGGTTTGGAGGTTCTTTTGAAAGGTCAATTCATTAACTGCCTGAAAGGACTTCAACTCATCCGCCTGATAACCGAAAGACTTGGTCACTTTAATACCCGATACAGACTCCTGCACCTTGTTATTGAGTTCGGAAAAGGCAGCCTGTGATTCGCCAAAAGCCTTGTGTGTCTTTCTCCCTAGACGACTAGTCGCATAAGCCATGAAAGGCAGGGGAAGAATAGCAACCAAGGTCATCTGCCATGAAATGCTAAAAAGCATGGTCAGCAAAGTCACCAGAGCCGTGATGGAAGCATCCACTGCTGACATGACTCCTCCACCTGCCAGACGCGTTAGGGCATTGATATCATTGGTGGCGTGTGCCATCAAGTCCCCCGTCCGATAGGTTTGATAAAAGGCTGGCGACATCTTAGTAAAATGCTCAAACAAGCGAGACCGCATAATCTGCCCCAGACGATAGGAAGTCCCAAGGATATACATACGCCAAACATAGCGCAGATAGTACATCCCAAAGGCTGCCAGCAGTAGATAAAATAGATTAAGAAGGAGGTCCTGATGGGTTAATTGTCCCGACGTAATGGCATCAATCACCCGTCCCATGACCATGGGGGGAATAAGGTTGAGGACAGAGACCAAGACCAAGGCCACAATCCCGACTAGATAACGGCGTTTTTCTAACTTGAAAAACCACCAGAGTTTTTGAATAATGGACATAAAATCCCTTTCTGATTGCAAATGGAAACCTGAGGCCAAGACTCAATGAAAATCAAAGAGCAAACTAGGAAACTAGCCGCAGGCTGCTCAAAGCACTGCTTTGAGGTTGTAGATAGAACTGACGAAGTCAGTAACCTACATACGGCAAGGCGACGTTGACGCAGTTTGAATTTGATTTTTGAAGAGTACAAGACCCCAGGTTTTTCTTATTCATAAGTTACGACTGAGACGACACCCTTGTCATACTCAGCGATAAAGATATTGGCCACATTGTCATACCCTTGTTTGCTGAGGTTATCAAGCAGCCATTCTTCGCTCCGACCAATGGTCTCCAAAATTTCGACTTGGATAACACCGTCTGTGACAACAGGATACTTGGGATTCTCATCTCCCATTTGGACTACGATGAGTTGACCGTTCTGCTCCTGCATAGCGCGTTTGACTTGTTTCATTTGGAAAATTCCCTGACTACGGAGCTTAAGAGCTACGTCCGCTGCAGATAAACCAACCGAACGGCAGGCTTCTGGATCAATCTTCCCATTTTTGATGAGCAGGGTTGGCTTCCCATCAATCAAACGTTTCACAAAGTGAACATTGTTGTTGAGCCATTTGAGAGTCAAGACCAGAATGGTCCACATAATCAGGATAACTGCATACTGAAGGATACTGATGGCGCTATTGTAAATCACCCCACCGATGATCCCCCCAAGTACATAGTTCTGAATTTGGTCTATTGCTGAGTTAGGCGCTAGGTTGCCCTTTCCGGTCACATTAATTACGAAAACCAGAGAAAAGAGACCCAAGGCTAGTTTGATTAAAATTTCGATATAATTGAGTGTCATTTGTTCACCTCCACCAGTTCAATTGCATCTGTTTTATACAATTCGACTTTCTCTAGCAGGTACTTGTCTGGCTCACTTCCGTTCAAGGCACGATAATAGCGATCTCCCACCTTGATAAGTGCGCCATCCGTGTCCGCAGAAGTATTGACATAGACCTCTGACTTGTCTACTCCCAATTCTTTGGAAACAAGCTCGATGAAATGAAGTGAAGCTTGAAATTTATTATTAGAAACTTGATTGTTTTGATAAGTTGTGATGCTGACCAAAAGGAGAGCTAATAAGGTCAAAGCTGAAATCATGACCAACTCACGAAACTTGGTGCCCTTTTTATCATGGTAAGCCTTAAAAGCTAAAAATCCTGTCACAGCTAATAGGACAATCCCTAAACCAATCATGATGCCATTTTGCTGACCGATTTGGCTGAGGACATAGTCATAAGAATAGAATTTCATGTATTTTCACTCCCTTTCATAAAATCATTCTTAATTATAAACGAAAGAGGGTGATTTTTCAAACCATACGTTGGGGAAATGCGCCTTTTTTTGATATAATAAAATCTATAATCTGAATGAAAAAGGTAACTTTATGAAACTCATCTCATGGAATATTGATTCCCTCAATGCTGCCCTAACGAGTGACTCAACTCGTGCCAAATTGTCCCAAGAGGTACTACAAACCTTGGTCGCTGAAAATGCTGATATCATCGCTATCCAAGAAACCAAGCTTTCTTCAAAAGGGCCTACTAAAAAACACTTGGAAATTTTAGCTGAACTCTTTCCAAACTACGAAAACACGTGGCGTTCTTCTCAAGAACCTGCCCGCAAAGGCTATGCTGGAACCATGTTCCTTTATAAGAAAGAACTCACACCCACTGTCACTTTTCCAGAAATCGGTGCCCCTTCTACCATGGACTTGGAAGGTCGCATCATCACCTTGGAATTTGATACATTTTTCGTGACCCAAGTATACACTCCAAACGCTGGCGATGGTCTCAAACGCTTGGAAGAGCGTCAAGTCTGGGATGTCAAATACGCTGAGTATTTGGCGCAACTAGACAAAGAAAAACCAGTCCTTGCGACTGGAGACTACAACGTAGCCCACAAGGAAATCGACCTTGCAAATCCTGCCAGCAACCGCCGTTCACCTGGTTTTACAGACGAGGAACGTGCTGGTTTTACCAACCTTTTGGCAACTGGATTTACTGACACCTTCCGCCATATTCACGGTGATGTCCCAGAGCGCTACACTTGGTGGGCGCAACGCAGCAAGACTTCTAAAATCAACAATACAGGCTGGAGAATCGACTACTGGCTCACCAGCAATCGCGTGGCTGACAAGGTGACTCAGTCCGACATGATTGACTCTGGTGCGCGCCAAGACCACACACCCATTGTCATGGAGATTGAGCTCTAAGGAGAAAGCTAATGGACTATCAAGCTGTCATTCCTGAATTTGTAGTATCTGACCTCGAAAAGTCACGCCACTTCTACTGCGACTTGCTGGGATTTTCTGTCGAATACGAGCGTCCAGAAGAAAACTTCCTCTTTCTTTCGCTTGAAGACTGCCAACTTATGCTAGAAGAAGGCAGTACAGAAGAATTAGCCCAACTAACCTATCCTTTCGGGCGCGGTATCAATATTTCCTTTGGCATTGAAGATGTCCCTCAGCTCCACCAAAAACTGCTGGAAGCTGACTATCCCATCCATCGGCCCCTGACAAAAAGAGAATTTCGAGTAGGAGATAGCTTTATTTATCCCCATGAATTTGCAGTTTTGGATCCAGATGGCTATTTTTTAAGATTTAGCGAATAGAAGAATAAAGGGCTACAATACTATCTAGTGTTGTAGCTTTTTCGTTCGCTTTTATGGTCTATTTGCTAACAAAATATTTGATTTATAAAGCTAATTGGTGTAAAATAAAAACATTGGCAGTAGCCTATTTAAAATTGAATATCATTTTACTTGTTTATGTCGTGAATTGGCACGACGTTTCTACAAGGTGCCGGAACACCTAACAATGAGTATGTCAGCTGAAGGTATGGTGTTGGCCATACCTATTTTGGGGACTTACTTAGGGGATTAAGTAGGTCCTTTTTGAATATTTTTATTAAAGTACGCCTTTAAGTGTAAACTAAATATTTTTAATATTTCCCTTAATTAGTGCGGACGGGAGCAACTTCCTTCGGAATTTCATCCCTAATTTTTGAGCCAAAAGTCTCAAAAATCCCGTCATAGACAATAACAAGATTATTGTCTATGATACCACTACGGCGGGAAATATTTGATAAAACTCGCTTCGCTCGTACTAGTTTTATCAAATATATAGTACTAGCAAACTGGTTCACTATAGAAATATTTAACCAACAAGTAAACTTGCTTTTAGACTTTAGGAGGTCTTATGAAATTATTAGAAGAGCGCATCCTTCAGGATGGGCATATCTTGGGGGACAACATCCTCAAGGTGGATTCTTTTTTAACCCACCAAGTTGACTTTAGCTTAATGCGAGAGATTGGTAAGATTTTTGCGGAAAAATTCGCTTCTGCTGGCATTACCAAGGTCGTAACCATTGAAGCTTCAGGCATTGCCCCAGCCGTTTTTACAGCTGAAGCCTTAGATGTGCCCATGATTTTCGCCAAGAAAGCTAAAAACATCACCATGAACGAAGGAATCCTAACCGCCCAAGTCTACTCCTTTACCAAGCAGGTGACCAGCACCGTTTCCATCGCTGGAAAATTCCTCTCACCCGAAGACAAGGTCTTGATTGTCGATGATTTCCTTGCTAATGGCCAAGCTGCCAAAGGCTTGATCCAAATCATAGAACAAGCCGGAGCTAAAGTCGAAGCCATCGGTATTGTTATCGAAAAATCCTTCCAGGATGGTCGTGATTTGCTCGAGAAAGCTGGCTATCCAGTTCTATCACTCGCTCGTTTGGATCGTTTTGAGAATGGTCAGGTCGTATTTAAGGAGGCAGATCTCTAATGCAAAAACAAGAAAAACACTCGCAAGCAGCCGTTCTTGGCTTACAGCACTTACTAGCCATGTACTCAGGATCCATCCTGGTTCCCATCATGATTGCGACAGCTCTTGGCTATTCAGCTGAACAGTTGACCTATCTTATCTCCACAGATATCTTCATGTGTGGGGTGGCCACCTTCCTTCAACTCCAACTCAACAAATACTTTGGGATTGGACTACCAGTCGTTCTCGGAGTTGCCTTCCAATCCGTCGCTCCTTTGATTATGATTGGACAAAGCCACGGTAGCGGTGCTATGTTTGGTGCCCTTATCGTTTCAGGGATTTATGTGGTTCTGATTTCAGGCATTTTCTCAAAAGTTGCCAATCTCTTCCCATCTATCGTAACAGGATCTGTCATTACCACGATTGGATTGACCCTGATTCCTGTCGCTATTGGAAATATGGGAAATAACGTCCCAGAACCAACTGGGCAAAGTCTTTTGCTTGCAGCCATCACTGTTCTAATCATCCTCTTGATCAACATCTTTACCAAAGGATTCATCAAGTCTATCTCCATTTTGATTGGTCTGGTTGTTGGAACTGCCATTGCTGCTACCATGGGCTTGGTTGATTTCTCCCCTGTTGCGGCAGCACCGCTTGTCCATGTTCCAACTCCCCTCTACTTTGGTGTACCGACTTTTGAAATCTCATCCATCGTCATGATGTGTATCATTGCAACGGTTTCTATGGTTGAATCCACTGGTGTTTACCTGGCCTTGTCTGATATTACCAATGACCCAATCGACAGCACGCGCCTGCGCAACGGTTACCGCGCAGAAGGTCTAGCCGTACTTCTCGGAGGAATCTTTAACACCTTCCCTTACACAGGATTTTCACAAAACGTTGGTTTGGTCAAATTGTCTGGTATCAAGACCCGTCTGCCAATCTACTACGCAGCTGGTTTCCTAGTCCTCCTTGGACTCCTTCCTAAGTTTGGTGCCCTCGCCCAAATCATTCCGAGCCCTGTTCTTGGAGGGGCCATGCTGGTGATGTTTGGCTTTGTTTCCCTTCAAGGGATGCAAATCCTCGCCCGCGTTGACTTTGCTAACAATGAACACAACTTCCTTATCGCAGCGGTATCCATCGCTGCAGGTGTCGGACTCAACAATAGTAATCTCTTTGTCAGCATGCCAACAGCCTTCCAAATGTTCTTCTCAAACGGAATCGTCGTAGCCAGCCTACTGGCCATTGTCCTCAATGCAGTATTAAACCGGAAGAAGAAATAAGAAAAAGAGGTGTGAGCCTCTTTTTTGTTTATCTATATCCTTACCTGTCTGTCTTCAGACCGCTGGCCTGTGACAAACATGGTAAAGGTTGCCTTGCAGACATTTCTGCCTTCTTGATTGGTGATATCCACATCCACTACACAGGTTGTGCGTCCATGATGGACACATTCTCCTTTAATGGTCAGCACATCGTCGAGTTTTCCTGCTTTGAGGTAGTTGATAGAGGATTGGAGTGTCACTCCATCAAGCCCCAGCGAGATAACCACCAAACCACTAATCTGGTCACAAAGGGTAAAGAGATAGCCACCATGGGCATTGCCATAATAGTTGAGCGACGAGTCCACTACTTTTGTCGTCACCACAACGTGACCGTCTCTCATTTTTTCTATTTCGTAATTTTCAAAGGCAGATATAGCGTCAAAATGAAAATCTTTCATCGTTTCCTCCTGATAGTTCAAACGACACTATGATACTACTTTTTATAGGACTGTGCAAGGAGAAAGCTCCTAGTTTGGCAAAATTCCGACCTGTTCTACAAAGCGCATAAAAGCTGCCTGTCCTTGTTTCGTCTGCTTGTAAACCCCTGCGTCCTCCAAAACACGCGCAAAAATAGCACCCACAGAGTCCTTGACGATTTCAAGGGCTTTTTCTTTATCTGCTAGGTCCGGATGTTGGGCTTTGAGCTGGTCTGCCCATTTCTGATGATAGTCGGCAACTATATCATCATCTCCGACAAGGTAGGCTGCTACTTGCTCCACTTCTGCTTTCAAACGAGGTGGTAAGATAGCCAAGCCCATGACCTCAATCAAGCCGATATTTTCCTTCTTGATATGTTGAACATTCTTGTGGGGATGATAGATACCATCAGGATGCTCTGGGGATGTCTGATTGTCTCGCAAGACCAAGTCCAACTCAAACTGTCCATCGCGTTTACGGGCAATGGGTGTAATGGTGTGATGCGGTGCCCCGTCTGTCTCTGCCAAAATTTGCACTGCAGGGTCTGAATACTGTCGCCATTCCTGTAAAATCTTATCAGCCAAGTTTATCAAATCCTCTTTGGAATCCGAGGTCAAACGTAGCACTGACATAGGCCACTTGACAATCCCAGCCTTGACTTGTTCAAAACCAGCAAATCGGAAAGTCTTTTGCAGAGGAGCCATTTCCATAGGAAATACGTGACGGCCTCCTTGATAGTGATCATGAGTCAGAATAGAGCCTCCCACAATCGGCAGGTCGGCATTAGAGCCTGCAAAATAGCCAGGAAACTGCTCTACAATAGCCAGCAGACGCTCAAAGCTCTGACGACTGATAGCCATGGGACGATGCTGACCGTCTAAGAAAATACAGTGCTCATTAAAATAAGCATAGGGCGAATACTGGAAGCCCCACTCCTGACCCGCCATTTCAAAACGGATAATGCGGTGATTGCTGCGAGCTGGGTGGTTAACCCGACCATGGTAGCCCTCATTCTCTAGACAAAGCTGACACTGGGGATAATTGCTAGCTTGCACCAACTTGGCTGCTGCAATCTCTTTCGGATCCTTTTCAGGCTTAGAGAGGTTGATGGTAATCTCAAGTTCACCATAGTTAGACGGTACACGATAAGCAATATTCTTAGCAATGGCCTTGAGCTTGATGTAGTCATTTTTCTGGCTGAGCTGGTAAAAATCCCCTATCGCCTGCTCAGGAGAGTGAGCATAGGTTGTCCAAAAGTCACGATTAACCTGACTTGGACAAGGAGTTACCAAGTCCATCAGTTCAGCACCGAGAATCTCACGCGCAGTCTGACTATCCTCAATCGTCTCTAATCGAACGGCTTCCTCAACCAACTGGTCTTTGAGGTCAATCACTTTATCTAGACCAGTCTCAACTTCCAAAACACCTTCGCCTACTCGTGCCAAAACACGATTGGTCAGGTAGATTCGATCCATTTCCTCAAATGAACTTTCAGCAATAACGTGTGTTACAAATTTATCTACTAAGGTCACGATAGAGCCTCCTTTTAACTAGTCAAGGACGCGAGTGCCACCTGCAACTTCAGCGATATAGAAACTTGGAGCGTATCCAACGACTTCCTCGTAGTGCTTGCCTACAGCTTCCTTAAAGGCCTCAACAGCGTCTTTTTGAACCAAGGCAATGGCACAGCCACCAAAACCTGCTCCTGTCATACGAGCACCGAGAACACCTTCTTGATCCCAAGCTGTGTGAACAAGAGTATCCAATTCCAAACCAGTTACTTCATAGTCATGTTCTAGAGAGACGTGAGAAGCATTCATCAAGCGACCAAATGTTTCCAAATCACCTGCTTGAAGAGCTGTTTGAGCTTTAAGGGTACGTTGGTTTTCAAGCACAGCATGACGAGCACGTTTCAAACGATTTTCGTCTTTAATCAGGTAGCTGTATTGATCAAAAGCCCACTCATCCAATTCACCCAAGGTCTGAATATCCAAGGCAGCTTGCAACTCTTCCACTGCTTTTTCACACTCAGCACGGCGTTCATTATATTTAGAATCCGCCAATTCACGGCGTTTGTTGGTGTTCATGATGACAACGACATTGTCTTTCAAATCAAGTGGCACCAAATCGTACTCAAGACTGTTGGTATCTAGGTAAATAGCACGTTGGTCTGCCCCCATACCGATAGCAAACTGATCCATGATACCAGAGTTGACTCCGATAAAGTTGTTTTCTGTTTGTTTTCCGATTTTAACCAAATCCAAACGCTCTAGTTTTAAATCAAAGAGATGCTCTGCCACGACTCCTGTCAAGAGTTCCAAGGATGCTGATGATGACAAGCCTGCACCATTTGGGATATTTCCATAAACATAAAAATCAAACCCTTTGTCAATCACGTGTCCAGCTTCTTGCAAGAAATGAAGAACCCCTTTTGGATAGTTGGTCCAGCTGTGCTCTTTTTCAAATTTGAGGTCAGTAAGAGGCACTTCGATGATACCCTTGTCCTCAAAGTTGGCTGAGTAGAAACGCAAAACTTGGTCATCACGCTTGCGAGCCACTCCATAGGTTCCCAAAGAAATAGCAGCTGGAAAAACGTGCCCACCGTTGTAGTCTGTGTGTTCACCAATCAGATTAATACGACCTGGTGAAAAGAAAGTTTGGTCTGCTTCTTGACCAAAAACGGCAAGAAAGTCTTTGCGAAGGGCTTCAGTAGTAAGATCTTGTGTCATATGAATTCTCCTTTGACTGTCCGTTAAGTCACCTTAACGTGTAATCGTTTTCTTCTATTGTATCCAAGGCATTTGCCAAGGTCAATCCTTTTTACTAAATTTTTACTAAACTATCAGTAAAAAGCAGAAAAATATGATATACTAACCTAAAAGGAGGAGGATTTATGGCTACCTTAAAAGACATTGCACAGCTAGCCTCTGTCTCTATCGCGACCGTATCTCGTGTCCTCAACCGCGACCAGAGCCTATCTGTCACAGAAGAAACCAGACATCGTATTTTAACTGTCGCTGAAGAGCTGGGCTATACTAAGCACCTCAAGACAGGCGAATCCCACAAACTCAAGCAAAAGATTGCCATTATCCAATGGGTCAGCGAACAAGGGGAGTTGGACGACCTCTACTACTATCAGATTCGTCTCGGTATTGAAAAAAGGGCCCAAGAGTTGGACTATGACATCTTGCGCTATTTTAATGACCATCCTTTTACACTAAGCGAGGAAGTGATTGGCATTCTCTGCATCGGAAAATTTAGCCAAGCTCAGATTGCTGCCTTTGAAGAATACCAAAAACCTTTAGTCTTTATAGACAGTGACACCCTCTCACTAGGTCATACCTGTATTATCACTGATTTTTACACTGCTGTGAAACAAGTTGTAGACCATTTCCTCAGTCAGGGGGTGGATCGGATTGGCATTCTCACAGGCCTTGAGGAAACAACCGACCAGGAAGAAATTATCCAGGATAAGCGACTAGAAAACTTCAAAGACATTACCCAATCAAATGGTATCTACCATGAAGAACTGGTTTTTCAAGGGAGCTTTACTGCCCAGTCTGGCTATGACTTGATGAAGGAGGCCATTCACAAGCTAGGAGAACAACTCCCACCAGCCTTTTTCGCTGCCAGCGATAGTTTAGCCATCGGTGCCCTCCGTGCCCTTCAAGAAGCTGGAATTAGCCTACCAGACCGCGTCAGCCTTATTTCCTTTAACGACACTAGTCTGACCAAGCAGGTCTATCCTCCTCTTTCTAGCATTACCGTCTATACCGAAGAAATGGGCCGAGCAGGTATGGATATTCTTAATAAGGAAGTTCTCCACGGTCGCAAAATCCCCAGCTTGACTATGCTGGGCACCAGACTGACTTTGAGAGAGAGTACGAGGAATGAATAGGATAACGAAACGACCTCGCTAGAGGTCGTTTTGTTAATGATGATGACCATGCTTCTGCTCTACCTCTCTCACCTTCCGCCTATGTTGCGCATGGTTACTTTGACTGCTATCTACTTCAATAGTGATATTCTGCACGCCTCTTTCTTCTAAACATTGACGCACCACTTCTTTGGTTTCCATCATCTGTTCCCAGTCCTTAATACAAATGTGGACAATAGCATTATTCTCTAGACCGTCCATGGACCAAATACTAAGTTGATTGATACTTTTGACATTGGAAAGAGCCTCTAAATCCTTCTCCAAATCACTTGTCTCGACCCCTTCTGGCACAGCATCTAGGAAAATCTTCAGTGCGCTCCAAAAGCGAGGAATGGCTTTCGACAGAATAAAGACAGAAATAACCAGAGATAAAAATGGATCGAGGATATACCAATCTGTAAATCGGAGGATAATCGCCATTAGGATGACAGCCAACCAACCAAGAGTGTCTTCCAAAAAATGCAAGCTAAGAATTGACTCATTCTTTGTCTTTCCTTTACGAACTACCAGACTTGCTAGTACATTGATAACTACTGCAATGATTCCCAGCCAGAGGATGCCATTCTCATTGACGGGTTGCGGGTGAGCGATCTTTGTGATATTTTCCAAAATCACTAGAACAGAGCCTATCATAAGAATCACAGCCGTTAGCATGGCCCCTAAAAGACTAAAACGTTTGTAACCCAAGGTGTACTGCCTATCTTCTTCACGGTTTGAAATCGTTTCTAAAAGGGCTGATATACCAATGGCTATAGCATCCCCCAGGTCATGAACAGAATCAGCAAGAACTGCACTTGAACCAAAGATTCCTCCTGCGATAAACTCAACAATCGCATAGCTTAAATTTAAGAAAAAAGCTAACCAGATAGATGTTTTAGAACTCATTTCTCTCCCTCCTTTGGTATAATGGGTATATACATACTTCTTTCATTTGTATTATCTAATAAAATCCAAAGAAAGGATAGAAGCAAACTGTCAGTCCTGTTCAGTTCTGAACAGTTTGTCTCAAGTGTCTATATGCCAAAAAGAGACCGTCGAGTCAGCAAGACTAAAAAAGCCATCTATCAAGCTTTTTTACAACTTTTGAACGACAAGGGCTATGATGCCACTACTGTTCAGGATATCATTGACCTAGCAGATGTTGGACGTTCTACTTTTTATTGTCACTATGAAAGCAAGGAACTCCTTTTAGATGAGCTCTGTCGCTACCTCTTTCATCATCTCTTTGAAAGGGAAGGACACTTTACTACCGAGGACTACCTCGCACATATCTTTTTACATTTTCAGAAAAACCAGGACCATGTCACCAGTCTCCTTTTTTCCAAAAACGACTACTTCCTCCGCCAACTACACAAGGAACTCGAACACCACGTTTATCCCATGGTGGCGGATGACTTGCAAGAGGCCTATCCAAACATTCCGGACTCCTACCTCCAGCATTTTGTTGTGACGAACTTTATCGAGACCCTAACTTGGTGGCTAAAAAAAGGAAAATCCTATACCGAAGACCAAGTGGTGAGATTTTACCTTGATGTAATGGAGATGACCTCTACAACTCCACTTGATAACTAAGCCTGTAACTCAGAAAGGAACCAACTATGTTAACTTCGATGATTCTAGGAATACTAACAATTGTACTAGCTCTCGCCTTCTCATTGCTTCACCTTGCTGCTGCTTTTTCAGCCATGAAACAAAAGAACTACAGTCTGGGAAACACGTGCATCTTGGTCGGCAGTTGCCTCACTTCTCTGGCTCTAGCCATCTTTTACTTCGTTCCAGTTGCAACCATTCTTCTATGGATTGTGGGTGCGAGTATTGTCTGCTATGGAGCCTACTGGAACGGCCAACAGAAAGAAAAACAACATATCTCGCACCACATCGTTCGTTTGACGAGCGCTATCGTTATTACAGTGTTACTCATTTTGCTCTAACACAAAAAAGGATCATCTGATCCTTTTTTACTTTTTTAAGCACTCTTTGCGGCCTTGCTCCACTGATACCAACCAACTAGACTATTGATCAAGTAAATCAGGTATTTTCCTTGGATTTGCAGGCTTTCTCCCCACCAGAGATAGATAGAAAAGACATTGGTAGCTGCCCAGAATATCCATTGTTCACGGTAAACAGCTGTCATAAGGATTTGCCCAACCCCATTGGTCGCATCGGTGATGGAATCGCGATAAGGACGATTGGCTCCAATAGACTGATAAATGAACCCAAAGACCAACCACCAAAGAACACTAATGGAAAGATACTTGGTCCAACCCTTACCATCCAGTTTACGCGCGACAAATTCCTGCTTTTCTTTCTTGAACTGTGCTTGGTAGATCCAAACTAGAAGTCCAATTGGCTGCATGATCGTAAAGTAGAGTGTCGTCAGCACCTCACCATAAAAGCCTTTCTGCAGAGCCAAGATAAGGTAAATGACAGAGTTAATCAAACCAAAAAGGTAATTACTTGCTCGACCTTCCGATACAAAGATAACACAGATAATTCCAGTCAGACTACAAATCATCCCAACCCAGTCAACAATGCGGTGTTCATAAATCAACTCAAGCCAGATTGGAAAACTTCCTAAAACCAGCAGGTAAAGCCACTGGGCAAAACTACGATTGGCAAAGAGGTCATTCCAGATAGCCTTCATGGTTCCTGAAAATCCCAAATCAGCCATAGCAGCAACCATACGGCGGTAGCCACCAGACATTTCACCAAGAGTTATTTTGATGTTCTTGAGTTTTGTTTGCAAATAAGTCGTCATATTTTCTCCTTTTGTTTTTAAAGAGCCGTGTCTGGATAGACTTTCGGACGCAACGCTCTATTATATATCTACTGAACTGTCTATACACAAGATTTCCATCCTTAGTCGACATGAGCTGGAAATCTTTATTTGTTAAGTAGTTCACAACACATTATACACTTATTATCTGAATAGTCAAGTGTATTTACAGTAAAATATTGGAAAATCCTAAAAATTTCCTCTTATTTTCCATTTTGAAAGACATTCAGTAACTCTAATATCAAAAAAGCCCAGACGACATTGTCTGAGCATTCTTTTCTATAGTCGTTTAAGCAAGTTGAGTTTGACATTTTCAAACTATTTCTTCAACAAACCTTGTTCTTGTAAAAACTCCTTGGCTACTTGTTCTGCTGACTTGCCTTCAACGCCGACTTGGTAGTTGAGCTGGCTCATCTGGCTTTCAGTAATTTTACCAGCCAATTTATTGAGAACTGTCTCCAACTCAGGATGTTTCTTGAGAAGAGCTTCTTTCATCAATGGAGCCCCTTGATAAGGTGGGAAGAGTTGCTTGTCATCTTCTAAGACCTGCAAATCATAACGCGCCAATTCTGCATCTGTCGAATAGGCATCTGTGATTTGAATATCGCCTGACTGAATTGCCTGATAGCGAAGAGCTGGCTCCATGGTCGCTACGTTGAGATTGAGACCATACATTGATTGCAAGCCCTTATTGCCATCCTCACGATCATTAAACTCGAGAGTAAAACCGGCCTTCAACTGTCCTTCCACTTTTTTCAAGTCCGAAATGGTCTTCAAGCCATATTCTTGAGCAATTTTTTTCGGAACAGCTACAGCGTAGGTATTTTGATAAGACATGGGATTGAGATAGGCAAGATGATCCTGTTTGGCAATGCCATCACGCGCCACTTGATAAACCTGATCTGGCTCATGACCTACTTTAGGAGATGGTTGAAGCAAACTTTCAGTCACTGTACCAGTAAATTCAGGATAGATATCAATATCCCCTTTTTTCAGAGCTTCATAGAGGAAGCTTGTTTTCCCAAAATTCGGCTTAACAGTCGCAGTCATACTGGTATTTTCTTCAATCAGCAACTTATACATATTGGCCAAGATTTCTGGTTCAGGCCCCAATTTCCCAGCAATCACCAAATTTTCTTTCTCTTTTTGAGCTAAGAGGGCTGGACTATAAGACAGACCCAGCAATATGGTCACCAAGGTAAAACCAGAGAAAATCGTCCGCAATTTTGCTTTTTCCATCACTTTTAGTAGGAAGTTAAAGGCAATGGCGAGCACTGCAGAAGAAAGGGCCCCAATCAAAATCAGACTGGTATTATTGCGGTCAATTCCCAAAAGGATAAAGGAACCCAGTCCGCCTGCCCCAATCAAGGCCGCCAAGGTCGCCGTACCGATAATCAAGACCGCTGCCGTCCGAATCCCAGACATAATGACAGGCATGGCAAGTGGAATTTCAAACTTCTTGAGACGCTCCCACCTGGTCATCCCAAAGGCAATCCCAGCCTCTTGCAGACTTGGATCAATTCCCTTTAGCCCAGTGATGGTATTTTGCAAAATCGGGAAAATCGCATAAATCACCAGAGCTGTCAAAGCTGGCAAGGTCCCAATTCCCATCAAAGGGATAAAGAGCCCCAACAAGGCCAGAGACGGGATAGTCTGGAAAATTCCTGCAATCTGCAAGACCCAGTCCGCCATCTTTTCATGATAGCGAAGATAAACAGCCAAAGGAATCGCGATAAAAATAGCTAGTAACAAGGTCAACAGTGACAACTGCAAATGTTGAGATAGAGCTGTTACCCAGTCACCAAAGCGATCCTGAAAAGTTGATATCAAATTAGCCATGAACACTACCTCCAAACAAGTCTGCTACAAAGTCTGTTGCAGGAGCCTTTAAAATCGTCTCAGGATTCGCCACCTGACGAATCTCTCCATCCTGCAAGACAGCAATACGGTCTGCCAATTTCAAAGCTTCATCCGTATCATGGGTCACAAAAATCGTTGTCATCCCAAATTCTTTATGCAATTCTTTCGTCAGAACCTGTAGCTGTTTTCTCGAAATAGCATCCAAGGCCGAAAAGGGCTCATCCATGAGGAGAATCTTAGGCTGACCAATCATGGCACGAACAATGCCGACCCGTTGCTGTTCTCCACCAGATAATTCGCTTGGAAGTCGATGCCCATACTCAGCTACTGGCAAGCCAACCTTAGCCAAAAGCTCTTCTGTTTTCGTCGCTATTTCTTCCTTAGTCCAGCCCTTCATCTCAGGAATGAGAGCAATATTTTCCGCAACCGTTAGATTGGGAAACAGAGCAATGGCCTGTAAAACATAACCAGTATAAAGACGAAGTTCACGCTCATCATAGTCTTTGATGCGCTTGCCATCCATATAAATATTTCCATCAGTTGGTTCCAAGAGACGGTTAATCATCTTGATCATGGTCGTCTTACCGGACCCAGAAGGTCCAACTAAAACCATAAACTCCCCGTTCTCAATCCGTAAATTGACATCTCTCAAAACATCTTTTTCTGTATAGCGTAGCGCTACATTTTTGTATTCAATCATTCTTTGTCCTCAATTTAAAATTTTCCTCGGTTGGTCAAGTTACCAAACTTTTAATAACTAATTTACTCCATTCTAAACCTCATTTCCCTTCTCTTTTAGGTTAGCCAAAATTCTTTCTTGAAAGGCTTCAAACTGGCGAATTTCTTCCTCGGTGAACCCTTTATAAAAAATTGCATCCAATTTTTGACTGATACGATAGCCAACTTCTTTCTGGGACCAACCCTGCTCTGTCAACTTGACATATTTCTTTCTCTTATCTATTCCACATGGACTAATGATGACCAGGTTTTGCTCCTCAAGTTTCTTTATCATGGTTGTGAGCGTATTGTTGGTGAGACCAGTCTCAAGCGCAATATCTGTCGCAGTTGCACAGCCAGTTTCACTATTCCATAAAACAGTGAGAATCTTGCCCTGCTCACTTCGATAAAGAGCCTCCGAATCCTGACTCAGTAACTTTTGAAAAATCCGCCCATTCAACAAACGAATATGATAGGCTACCAAATGACTATCTTTCATGACTTCTCCAATTTATTTCCATATCGAATTATATTACATTGTAATACTTATCATTCCATCTGTCAACTATTTCGATTTAGAAATAATTTCTACCAACAAAAAAGACCTCCTACCTAAAGTAGAAGATCTCTAATCTTGATCAACTTAATCTGTCATTTCGGACACCAGTGTTCGATGTTCCAGTGGTAGACTGCACATAACCAGCAAGAAGATGAATCCTGACTGAATCCAAAAGAGAGCCAAGTCAAAAATTCCATGTACAGCGACTACTGTAAGGAAGGAGAGATAAAGACCGATAATTGGTCGTTTACCAGACTCCTGACTCATATCCATCATCATGTGAACCGGGATAACCGAAGAAATGGATAGAAGAATGGTTCCAATCAAACCATAACTTAAAATAGTATCGATGTAAAGACTATGCGCGTGCTCGTGGTAAGGTGCATGAATTCTCGGATAAGAATTCATATAGGTCAGTGGTCCCTCACCCCAGATCGGATTTTGCTTGAACAAAGTCATACCCGCATTCCAGATTGAAACACGCTCCTCCATTGAAGAATCTAGCGTTCCCATACGGACACCCAAATCGCTTGAGAAGAGGAAACAAAGGCCAATCCCGAAAACTCCAATACTGAGCCAGAAGGCACGCCAGTTTTTAATGGTTGTAAAAAGATAAATAATCGCACCAGCGATGATGGCAGGAAAGGCTGTTCTATTTTGCGTAAAATTCAAACCAAATAGATTCACAAAACCTGCTAGCACACAAAAGATTTTCAACCATCTTAACTTCGTCGTTGTAAAGAGATAAAAAGCTATCATAATACAGAAGCAACAGATAATCCCATAGTAGTTAGGATTAAAGAAGGTGACCTCTGCACGGTTCTGGTGCCATACTTGCATATTGGGCGAAAGAAAGGCGTAGTTAAATTTCTTTACAATTTGGAAATGCTCCAAAGTAGCAAAAGCCGCAGAGAGCACACTACCAAACAAGATTGTCTGCAGTATCAGTCGAAAGAAAGCATGTGTCAGACGTTTCTGGTAATAACTAAAGAAAATGAGGAAGAGAAACATCAGTAAAGATGCAACCAATCCAAGCCAGTTCTTGGCGACGATAGAGATGATACTACTATAGGCAATAAAAAAGAGAAGTACAGGATGTTTGATTAATCCTTTGATAATTCCCTTCATCTCCCCAGTAACAAGTAAACCTATCAAATATAAAGCAAAGAGCGCTAAGAACAAATAAAAAGGTAAAAAGATACTTATGATCATCAAATACAAAAAGAAATCTTTTTTCGAAAGCCCTCTTATCTTATCCAGTAATCCAATTGATTTCAAAACGGATCCTTTCTGTTCTGGATTTCTCCAGAAGATAAATGCTAAACTATCTTTATATTCTACCATTTTTTCCGTCATTTGGGAACAATGAACACGTTTTCGCCACAAAAAAACTGTTTCATTAATATAGCACTAGAACTGAATTTTTCTGCCGTTTTCTAATACTTGATAGGTCTGACTTTGCAAATCAATTTCTGCTACTGCTGTTACGGACTTATCTTTATTTTGACGTTTAATTACAATGCTGTGGGCTGTTGGTGTTTCAACGTCAATAGTTCCTTCTAAATCAAAAGCTACTGATCGATTACGGAACGAAAATAGATTGAGAAGGGCCTTCACCACAGGACGTTGAACTTCTTCTGCGATTTCCTCGTTGCTATAGTAATGACGATTAATATTTCTACCTTCCTTTGTTTCTTCTAATAGTTTCAAGTCATTCTTTCCTGCTAGTAGACCCACATAGTAGACTTGGGGAATACCTGGGGCAAAAGCTTGAATCAGACGGGCAAGGAAATACTTGACATCATCATCTCCAAGTGCAGAATAATAGGTTGAATTGATTTGGTAGATATCTAGATTGTTATACTCTGCACTGGAGTACTTACGTTTAACATTAGCTCCAACCTTATAGAGCTCATTTGAAGCATAGTCAATTTCCTCATCAGTCAGGATATCCTTTACATCCACCACTCCAATCCCATCATGGGTGTCTAGAGTCGTAAATTGCTTCATCGGGCTCATCTTTAACCACTTAGCCAAACGCTCTGTTCTGGAACTGTAAAGAGTATAAAGAGTCACCATTGGAAGAGCAAAATCATAAACATAGTAATCATGATCCGCTATTTTAAACTGAATCGAATAGTGTTCATGAATCTCAGGTAAGAGCTCTGTCCCATACTCAGCAGCGATATCTCGGACTTTATCCAACAAATCCCAAATATCTGGTTCCACAAAGAAATCATTGGTATCCAATTTCTTCACTGCATAAGCAAAGGCATCTAGACGAATCAAATCACACCCGTTACTTGCTAGATGTTGAATCGTCTTACGGATAAATGCCATCGTTACTTCTTTGGTCACATCAAGATCAATCTGCTCCTCACCAAAAGTATTCCACAAATGTTCTACTGAACCGTCTGCAAAAAGAATCTCTTGATTTGGTGCACGATCCTTACGTTTGTAAATTAAATCCACATCCGCTTGTGTCGGATGATTTTCCGGCCAAAACTTGTCCCAGTTTAAAAAGAGATCTTTGAATTCACTAGCTTCATGTTTTTCTTGATAGTCCTTATAATACTTAGATTGACGAGAAATATGGTTAATCATAAAGTCAAACATAAGATAATATTTCTCACCTAAACGCTTAACGTCCTCCCAATCACCAAAAGCTGAATCCACTTCGTCATAGTCAACTGGCGCAAATCCACGATCACCTGTTGATGGGAAAAATGGTAGAAGGTGGACTCCCCCAATGGCATCGCCAAAATGTTTTTCCAAATTCTCATACAAGTCTTTAAGGTTATTTCCAAGACTATCTGAGTAAGTAATCAACATAGTTTTATTTTGAATGGTCATAGATGTTCTCCTTTTTCTGATGAAAGCCAAGTCTTATATGACCTGGCTTCGTAAATGAAAGATATTTTTAGATTTTTGTTCACATCGAACTCGTACTAATATAGACTGCAAGCAACTAAATACTGCTTTTTTTCTACATAGAATTGGCAACAAACTGAACTGTTCCTCTATGTATGGAATTATAAATTCCCTAAGCACTTTCTTACTTCACTGCCCCGTTACTCATTCCTGAAATGATATGTTTTTGGAAGATGAGGTAGACAATGGTTATCGTTACAATTCCCACAATATAGGATGCAAAACTTGGTCCATAGTCATTGAAGTACTGACCTTGGTAGTTGTACTGGAAGAGAGGCAAAGTCCACATCTTGGAATCCTTATTCAGAATCAACAGTGGCAACATAAAGTCATTCCAGAACCAGAGAGCATTGATAATCAAAGTTGTCGCATGCATGGGTTTCAGCATCGGAAAGATGATTCGACGGTAAGTTGTAAATCGATCAGCACCATCAATTTCCGCAGCTTCATCCAAACTATCTGGTACACTGATTTTAATATAACCAACATATAAGAAGAGAGTCTGTGGAATTGCATAAGTTAGGTAGAGTATTACTAGCCCCCACATATTGGCTAGACCGAGTTTACTCATCATAACTGTGATGGGAATCATAATCACTTGAAATGGAACAAATATTCCTAAAATCAAGAGCGAATACATAATTGCAAAGGCTTTTTTCTTGGACATATTTCGAGCAATGGAATAAGCTGCAGCTGGTATAAAGAAAGCTACTACAATCAATGATAACACCGTAATAACAGCTGAATTCCAGAAATAGCCTCCAATCCCATCCGAAATTAATCGTTCATAATTACTTAAGGTAAAAGGATTGGGCAAACTAAAGAAATGATTCATGATATCCTTAGTTGTTTTGAAAGAACTAAATACTGTTACCAACAAAGGAACAAGTATAAGGATACCACCGACTATCAAGAGGACATATTTCCAAAACTGATTCAATTTTTCTTCTTTTTTCATGTGTAGGATTCCTCTATTAGATTTCAAATTTCTTTGATAGCTTGATTTGGATAAGAGAAACAATTCCAATAATTAAGAATAAAATCAAGGCAATTGCATTCGCATATCCATATTGATTACTCTTGAAAGCATAGTTGTAGACTAAAAGTCCAAGAGACGTTGTAGCATTGTTTGGACCACCACTCGTCAAGGCAAAAATCTGGTCAAAAGCTGTCAAACCGGACTTAAGAGCCAGAATAAAAACCATAGAAATCGTTGGCAGCAGATAGGGTAATTCAATCTTCCAAAAGGTTTGTTTGCTTGTTGCACCATCAATTGATGCAGCCTCTAAAATATCATTTGGAATACTCTGAAGAGCAGCAAGAAAGAGAATGATTGGCATTGCTACTCCTTGCCATAGAAGAACAAAAATAGTTGCCACTACCGCTCCGACAGGTGTTCCTAATAGACTCTCTTGTAAAAAACCAATCCCTAAAATTCTTCCAATCGTTGGAAGACCATAATTAAAGAATTGTTTAAAAATCAAGGAAACTGTCAAACCAGACAAAACAGCTGGGAAAAAGAACCAAGCTCTAAAGAAGGTCTGTCCTTTCATCTTCGAATTTAAGGCTCGTGCCACAACCATCCCAATTGTAATCTCTCCAACAATCAATGCTAGGGTTAAAATCAAAGTAAAAGCTATGGCTGTGAAGAATTTCCCATCAATCATCAGCAATTTGTAGTTATTCAAACCAACAAATTTATAATTATAGGTCAATCCAGTCCAGTTAGTCAAACTATAGAAAGCACCTTGCACCATCGGAAAGTAAAAGAAGATAGCTTGTAAAGCAAGCGGGATGAGCAAAAAAGTCCAACCCCAGTATTTATTTAAAAATTTTCGAATAGCCATATCATCTTAACTCCTATTCTAGTCCAAATCTGCCTTCATTGGATTAAAGAAAGCATTGAGATTGTTTGCCATATTTTTCAGATTTTTATCCATCAAGTAACCTGCAGTTAGATTAAAAAAGTCTTCTTCAGAATTCCAGTGTTGGCCCAACCAAACATAATGTTTGTCAGTAAATGCCAGTTTAGAAATATCTGCAAGCGCTGAATCTTCTTTTTCCTGTATGCCTTTCACCGCAACTGGTGATCCATCTACATCATAGTATGACTGCATAGCTTTTGGACTAGTCATATAGCTGATAAATTCTTCGGTTTCTTTCGGATGTTTGGTAGTAGCTGAAGTTGATAATGCCATGTCCCCTGCACCAACAGTAACTTCTTTTCCTACTTCTTCTCCAGGAAATGCAAACATCCCCACCTCAAATTTTGGATCCTGTTGATTAATTGCCGCTAGCGCCCATGATCCTTGTGGCATCATCAAGGCTTTTTCACTTGAAAATGCTACCACTGCATCATTATAAGAGGCACCACGCCAACCATCTTGAGCATTATCTGCTAATAAATCGAGTCGTTCTGCATCTGCTTTTAAAATAGCATCATCTGCAGAGATTGCGTTTGGTTTTGAAAAGCGAAGATAGTTATTAGCCGCGTCTCCACTACCCGTAAGGGTAATGAGAGAAAGTTGGTGGTAACCATTTAATGTCCAGCCTTCATTGCCTGCAACCGCAAATGGAGAATTCCCACTATCTTTTATCTTTTTGACAATCTCTTGAAACTCTTTAAAAGTCTTCGGTTCCTCAAGTCCTAATTCTTTAAACTTCGTTTTATTGTAATAGATTCCATAAAGGTTGGCTGTTAATGGCACACTATAAATCTTGTTATTGATTGCATACTTTTCGGCATAGTCATTCTTGATGTTCTCAAGATAGGGTGTTCCTGTCATATCTGCAAAATAACCTGCCTTCGCCCACTCCTGAAAATCCATATTTTGAGGATAGATATTAATAATATCTGGAACATCTCCTGATAAAATCCGAGTCTTCAGAACAATTCCAGCTGCCGGAACAGTCGTCAACTTCACATCAATATTAGGGTGTTCCTTCTCAAAATCATCCACTATCCTTTGCAAGGTATCTGCCATCTCGGTCTTCTGGTTAAAAAACTCAATCGTTACCTTGCCATCAGTTGACTTCTCTTGACTACTACAAGCTGACAGTCCCAAAAGGCAGAGTCCTGTAGTAGCAATTAAGCTCATCTTTTTATACCATCTCATGATTTTATCTCCTTATCTTCTAATGAAATGTAACTGCCTGCTGAGATAATCTCCCTGCGGAAGCCCCATAGTAATACCCGCATACATGAGTTCTGCACCTGAGTAAACTACACCATTTTCCTGTAATTCATACCGTCCCTCTTCATCCAAATCTTTTAACTTTAAAGTTGTTTCCATTGTTTCCACAACTGATAGGACTCGAACGTAGGTTACAATCGTTTGATTTCCATAGTTGAATTGTACAGCTGCTTCATTGGATTCAGCATCGGGATTGATTAACCTATACTGATTTCCCAACTGGACTACTGGTCGCAATTCTTTATACAAGTTCACCTGATTAGCAATCTCAGCTTTCTCATCATCTGATAAACTTGTCAAATCAAGCTCATAACCCAGATTTCCCATCATTGCTACATGACCACGAGTTTCCAATGGTGTCATTCGTCCCATCTGATGATTCGGTACAGCTGACACATGAGCTCCCATAGAAATGGTTGGATAGAGATAGGATGATCCATACTGTATAGGTAAACGTGCTATGGCATCAGTATTATCACTAGCCCAGACTTGTGGGAAATAACGCATCATACCAAGATCATTTCTGCCACCGCCACCAGAGCAGGACTCAAAGAGAATATGACTGTGTTTCTCTGTCAGATAAGAAACGAGTTCGTAAAGCCCCAACATATACTGATGAGACTGCATTTGGGTTTCCAGATAAGCTGAACCATTCCCTAGATTAGTGATATTGCGGTTCATATCCCATTTGATGTAGTCAATCTTATGATGAGAGAGGAGTTCATCTAAGACATTTTTCAGATATTCTACTACCTGTGGATTGGCAAGATTAAGTACTAATTGATTCCGAGAGTAAGTATGCTCATACCCTGGAACCTGAATAGCCCAGTCAGGATGTTTGCGATACAAGTCGCTATCAACAGAAATCATCTCAGGTTCTAACCAAAGGCCAAACTGCAAACCTCTGTCATGGATAGCTGAAATCAAACTTTCTAGGCTTCCACCCAGTTTTTCCTCATTAACAACCCAATCACCTAAAGCACGATTATCATCAAAGCGATTTCCAAACCACCCATCATCTAATACAAAAAGTTCAATTCCAACTTTCTTAGCTTCATCAGCTAGTTCTAACAGTTTTTCTTTCTGAAAGTCAAAGTAGGTAGCTTCCCAGTTATTGATTAGAATTGGACGCTCTTTTTTAGAAAATTTACTTGGCATAATGTGCTTAAGTACAAAATTCTGACTTTCATGACTACTACCAGTTAATCCCTTATCTGAATAAGTCACTAAAGCTACCGGTGTTTCAAAATTTTCCTCAGGATCTAACTTCCAAGAAAAATTTTCTGGATTAATGCCAATAGCAACCCGAACTTCATTCAACTGATTCTTTTGGACAAAAGCTTCGAAGTTTCCACTATAGATCAGTTGAATAGCAAACACATTCCCAGCATCCTCTGTAACTCCTTGATCACATAATAGAAGAGCTGGTGTTTGAGCATGTCCAGAAGCTCCACGGTTCGAACTAATCGAAAAGATTCCTTGCTCTACCTGTTGACGTCGGACAGTCTTTTCACGAGCATAAGCTCCCTGTAAAGTCACTATTTCGTAAGCTGCAGCAGGAAAATCAGCCATAAAAGAAAAGTCCTTATGAATGACAACTTCCTGATTACTATTATTCTCCAATTTGCTGTAACTAGCAATTGTCGCATCATTATCAAAAGCTGTATAATACAAAGTCAGACTAAGCTTAGCTTGAGGATCTTTTAAAATCAAGACAAGCGTCTCTGTACCATCCATGCTGTGTGGAGAAGGTAAGCCCTGTGGACCATTCTGACCTTTTAAAATCTTTGCTTCTACAAATCGAAAGTCTGTTACTTCAGTTGCATCATGCTGAACCTGTAAGGTTGGTCTTCTGAAATCACCTAAACCATGTTGTCCAAAAATTTGACGTTGCGTATCCAAACTAAAGGTGCGATTATTAGCTGTTGGATTACCTGAAAAAGCATGATCGCGTTCGTAAACACTATTAGCCCCTCTATAGTTCTTAATAGTCTTTCCTAAATGTTTTAATAATAAGAACCCATCCCTATTTTCAATAATCAAACTTAAACCTTTACTCTCAACGTAAAATAGATTATTCTCTATCCGAATTCCCATAAATTGTACCTCATCCATTTCTTGATAAAATTTTAGCAAATAAAAGCGCTTTCTAAAATAGAAAAATGTCTCTAAAGTATGGTAAAATGTTAGGTAGGAGGTGGCCCATGCTCGTTTTTTCAGAATATAAGACTGGAACAATTGATCTTTCTCTTAGCTTCTACGGTTATGAAGAATGCACGCCTAACTACTCTTTTGGCCCAGCTATTCGAGATACCTATGTACTCCATTACATTACTAAAGGAAAAGGTCAGTTCCATTATAAGGGGAAAATTGTTGATTTAAAGACAGGAGATTTCTTTTTACTAAAACCAGATGAATTAACATTCTATCAAGCAGATAGCCAGGATCCTTGGGCTTACTACTGGTTGGGGATCACTGGAGGGAGGGCACCTGACTACTTTGCTCTATCTCAAATTTCTGACCAATCCTACCTCATCCAGTCAAATAGCTGTCATACCCAGACAACTGCAAAACTTATCTCAGATATTGTACGCTTCGCTCAGATTACAAAATCAAATGAATTGGCTCAACTCCATATCATGGGACAACTCCATGAACTAATGTTTCATCTAGGAACGATTGCTCCCAATCAGAAAAAAGAGAATATTTCATCAACCCACCAGCTCTATCTTGACTGCAAACGATTAATTGATAGTCACTATCCACAATCGCTCACCATTCAAGATTTAGCAAAAGAACTATCGGTTCATAGAAGTTACTTAACTAGTGTGTTTAAAGAATTTCACCAACTCTCTCCAAAAGAGTATTTACTTTTCGTTCGAATGAACCGTGCGCAACAGTTACTAGAGCACACCAATGAAACGATCAAGGTCATTGCGTATTCTGTGGGTTTTTCAGATCCACTACATTTCTCAAAAGCCTACAAGCAGTTTTTTCATAAAACACCTAGTCAAACTCGAAAAGAATACTCTCACTCCCTCTTAGCTAGAAAGGAAAAACAATGAAATCACACCAACTAGTCTACCAAATATTAGCTAGAGAAAACGATTATGTTAGCGGAGAAAAAATCGGAGAAGAACTGAATTTAAGCCGTACATCTATATGGAAAGCAATCCAACGTCTTCAACAAGAAGGCCTAGAAATTGACAGTATCAAAAATAGAGGCTACAAGCTTATTCAAGGCGATCTGATATTACCTGATTTGATTCAAGAGAAAACCAACTTAACCATTCGCTACAAACCTGAGACCAAATCAACACAAACAGATGCAAAAGAAGGGGTTGAAGCTGGGAACAAAGGAAATACACTCTATCTTTCAACCTGTCAAACAGCAGGTCGTGGACGCTTTCAACGTCCCTATTATTCTCCATCTCAGGGGGGGATCTATATGTCTCTGCATATTCAACCAAACCTCCCATATGATAAACTCCCATCCTATACTCTCCTTGTAGCTGCTGCAGTCTACAAAGCCATTAAAAATCTAACTATGATAGAAGTAGATATCAAATGGGTCAATGACATCTACTTTAAAAATAAAAAAATAGCAGGTATCCTCACCGAAGCGATGACATCAGTTGAGACGGGCTTGGTTACAGACGTCATTATCGGACTTGGTATAAATTTTTCTATAGACGAATTCCCAGATGACCTAAAAGAGAAAGCAGGTAGCCTATTCAAGTCACCAGCACCAATTAGTCGTAATGACATCATCAGTGAAATATGGAATTGTTTCTACAATACAGATCCAGATGAGCTACTTTATATCTATAAAGAGAGATCAATAGTTCTTGGAAAAGAAGTCACCTTCCAGCTAGATGGAAAAGAGAAAAAAGGCCTTGTAAAAGAAATCTCAAAATCTGGCAAACTTCAAGTCGAACTTGAAGATAAAAATATAATCTGGCTAAATAGCGGAGAAATATCTCTAACAAGCTGGTAATTAACAAATCCCCCTTCTAAATTATAAGAAGGGGGATTTACTTACTATAAAATAAAAAGAGCTTAAAAGCTCTTAACTTACGGAGAATGGGGGATTCGAACCCCCGCGCCGGTTACCCGACCTAACGATTTAGCAAACCGTCCTCTTCAGCCTCTTGAGTAATTCTCCTATTAATGGGCACGAGTGGACTCGAACCACCGACCTCACGCTTATCAGGCGTGCGCTCTAACCACCTGAGCTACGCGCCCAAGTTTGAAAACTTGGAATGAACTTTCGTTCAAAGCGGGTGACGAGAATCGAACTCGCGACAACAGCTTGGAAGGCTGTAGTTTTACCACTAAACTACACCCGCTTAATAAAACAAAATATGGCGCGAGACGGAATCGAACCGCCGACACATGGAGCTTCAATCCATTGCTCTACCAACTGAGCTACCGAGCCAAATTGCGGGAGCAGGATTTGAACCTACGACCTTCGGGTTATGAGCCCGACGAGCTACCGAGCTGCTCCATCCCGCGTTAATATAAAAAGGAGGATGTGGGATTCGAACCCACGCACGCTTTTACACGCCTGACGGTTTTCAAGACCGTTCCCTTCAGCCGGACTTGGGTAATCCTCCATTATTTACAATGGACCTTGTAGGACTTGAACCTACGACCACTCGGTTATGAGCCGAGAGCTCTAACCAGCTGAGCTAAAGGTCCAACAAGATCAATATAGCGGCGAAGGGGATCGAACCCCCGACCTCCCGGGTATGAACCGGACGCTCTAGCCAGCTGAGCTACACCGCCATGAATCGGGAAGACAGGATTCGAACCTGCGACACCTTGGTCCCAAACCAAGTACTCTACCAAGCTGAGCTACTTCCCGCGTTAAATAGAAAAAATGCACCCTAGAGGAGTCGAACCTCTAACCGCCTGATTCGTAGTCAGGTACTCTATCCAGTTGAGCTAAGGGTGCTCATCATTATATGCCGAGGACCGGAATCGAACCGGTACGATCGTTACCAATCGCAGGATTTTAAGTCCTGTGCGTCTGCCAGTTCCGCCACCCCGGCCTCTCTAAGCGAACGACGGGATTCGAACCCGCGACCCCCACCTTGGCAAGGTGGTGTTCTACCACTGAACTACGTTCGCATCGACCTCTTATTCTATATAAAAAAATGCCGGCTACATGACTTGAACACGCGACCCTCTGATTACAAATCAGATGCTCTACCAACTGAGCTAAGCCGGCTGATTTCTATTATGCGGGTTAAGGGACTTGAACCCCCACGCCGTTAAGCGCCAGATCCTAAATCTGGTGCGTCTGCCAATTCCGCCAAACCCGCAAAGATGACCCGTACTGGGCTCGAACCAGTGACCCATTGATTAAAAGTCAATTGCTCTACCAACTGAGCTAACGAGTCTAAAATAACTTCCGTTATCTTAAACGGTCCCGACGGGAATCGAACCCGCGATCTTCGCCGTGACAGGGCGACGTGATAACCGCTACACTACGGGACCTATGGGAGTTAACGGGATCGAACCGCTGACCCTCTGCTTGTAAGGCAGATGCTCTCCCAGCTGAGCTAAACTCCCTCAAGCTAAGCGACTTCCATATCTCACAGGGGGCAACCCCCAACTACTTCCGGCGTTCTAGGGCTTAACTGCTGTGTTC